>JAMWCF010000005.1 GCA_023818695.1 Candidatus Omnitrophota bacterium | reverse complement strand
TCACCGATGTTCGGCCGAACGTCGGGTTCGAGGTGATGAAGAGGATTCTGGAGGAGATGGGGATCGTCTTCTACATTGAGGATTTCAAGGTCGACTTCCAGAAAGTGCAGGCCTACCTGGATTCGCTGGCGTAATTCCGACAAAATTTTTTAGAGAAAATGAAAGAGATGAAAAAAACCGGTTGGACAAGAAAGATTCTTACAGGAGTGCTGACGTTCTCCCTGATCGTCGGGCAGGCAGCCCCCTCTTTTGCTTTGAGAGGACTGCAGGTCAGCGAGCAGGATGGGCCCGGCCTGACGGAACTGACCCTCCAGATTCGCCGGCAGGGTCTCGCCCCCGCGGCGGCCGGGCTGGAGGAGGGCCTTGACCGGAGGCAGCTCCTGCAAGTGGGACTGGCGACCCTGTTGGGAAGCCCCGTCGCCGGCATGCTCCCGTCTTCCCGGGCTTTAGCCGATGAGCCGGTCCTGTACGATCCTCCCAAGGTCAACCGGACGCCGTTTGGATACGCCGAGACAGGCAGCGGCAGGGGAACGAGGATTTTGCCCGGCGCCCACAGGGTTTATGTCACGGGATCAAGAATTTTCGCCGGCGACCGGACCGGCACCGACATCCCTTTCCAGAGGAGATGGGACCCGATCCGCTGGCGCTACACCAGCAAGGAGTGGCTTATCGGCGTGGAGGGGACCATTCATGAGGAATCGTCCCTCCGGAAATTTTACGTTTATATCGACCGGCCCTACAACTGGGGCAGCCGGGAATACGTCGTCGCCGGCGCCGACAACGCCTATACCCTGGCCCCCAACCCGACCTCCACTTTTCTGGGGATCGTGGCGGGTGAAAGGAATGCCAGGGGGGAGGTCATCCTGTATGAAGAGGGCAAACCCCTTTACGGTTTGGTCGGATATACCGCTTACCGGATTAATCCCCTTCCCAAGATCTCCATCGGCAGAACGCCGTCGCTGGACGTGGTTCCCGCGGGGATCCTGGTCCAGAAAATACCGGTGGCCACCTACCTGGAATATGCCGAAAAAGGGAAGCCATATCCGCTGAAATGGGAAGGGTACTTCCGTTACGGCACAGTCTACGAAGCCGGTTTTTCCGTCGGCGGGGGGGTGGGGAGATCTTTCTACGGCAATGTGGACCTGAAGGGGGACATCCTGCCGCCGCTTTACGAGCAGACCAGGAGAGGCCCGCGGCTCGTCCAGAAGGAGCTGCGGTCCGTTTATAACGATAAGACCGGCGAGTGGGAGCTGACCTTCCGGGACCATCCGATCTCCGTGAAAGAGCCGGATGCGCCGGCTGAAGAGAAGAGGGATCGGTCCGGTCCTGAAGGCAGGCGGTCCATCCAAGGAAAAGAAGAGCCCGGCCATCTGTTGAGCCCGCTGGCACAGCGTGTTCTGGGTGTCCCTGTCTGGGTCTGGATCGGCGGGATCAGCATCGGCGGCGGCGCCGCCATCGAGCTGACGCTCCGGATGATCGACAGGAGGATCCGGGCCGCCCGGGAATCCCTCGAGCAACAAACCAATCCGCCGGATTCCCAGGAGTCCCCTCCGGTCTCCTCGGCCGGCCTGGAGGAGAACGAGTCCCGAGGGGATTCCCGCCCCTGGCAGAGGGCGGCGCTGCCTTTGACGGTTTTGGCGGCCCTCTTCGGCGGTCTGCTTGTGTGGTTGGCCCAGCCGTCGGATATGCCGATCAACGTGGATGTTTTGAATCCGCCGGGAGCTGGCAAGGATAACGGCCAGCCGCCGAAAGCGAAACAGCCGCAACTGCCTCCCACGCCGCCGAAGCTGCCGATTGTCAACATTCCGCCGGCCGCCGACGACGCCGCTTTGAAGGAATACCAGAAGAAGCTCCTTGAAGAATCGCAGGTGCGCCCGCCGATCCAGATCGAACTGGCCAAGCAGTGGGCCGGCTGGATCAACCTCCAGTACGCCAAAGGGTACATGTCCCGCCTGGACAGCGACTACGCCAAACTGGAGCTGGAAAGAGCCCCTGTGGTTCATCAGGAGAACAAGGTGCTGAAGATTCAGCAGCAGTTCCTTTCCGCCCCCCCGAAAGACCGGACGAAGCTGTGGAGCGAACTGCACGGCGCGATCGATGAGCAGATCCAGGCCGAGATCAGCTACTGGAACGACCGCCTGAAGCTGGACACCTGGTCCCATTACGGAACAATCAAGCTGACCGAAGGTATCCTGGGCGCGAAGGCGACCGCCAAGGCTGAATCCTTGCAACACCTGCGGGAGAAGGTCAAAATCCACATCAAGCAGCTGGAGGAGCTGCGGCTCCTCTACGGGGATCTGCAGAAGATAGGTTCCTATCTGCCGCTTCCAGGGATGATTCCGCAGGGGGCCTCCCTGCTGGATATTCGGGAGATGGTTCCGGCCATCGAACCGTACGGCCGGCCGCTCCTGACAAAGGATGAAAAGGAGAAGCTGAACGACTCCGTCCGGAAGCACATCGATCGCTTGCTGGAGCTGGAGGAGGAGATCACTGTTTCGGATGACGTCATCGCCAGCAACTATTACCACTGGGCGAAACTGCAGAAGATGAAGGGCTACATCGCCGGGCGGGACTTTGATTTTGCCGAGGACCACCAGAAGCTCAACGAAGTCCGGGCGGCGGGCCGGGGCGTTCTGAAGGCCCAGCGCCAGCTGGTGATGGCCAAGACGCCGGAGGATCAATATAAGGCCCAGAAGGCGCTGGATCAGGCGAACAGGACCCACCTGAAAGCGATGATGGACCGGTATGACAACCGGATCAAACAACGGGAGGTTTGGGCGGCTTACACTTCCAAAAACAAGCTGCTGCCTGCCTGGATCGGGACCGATGATGAGCTCTCCCTCGAGCTGGAGAAGATTGAACGAAAAGGGCTTGACCAGATCGCCAAGCTTTACGATGCCCTGAACGGTTTGGGGCTTCCGACCTTCCCCCTGGCGCCCATCGAATCCAGGACCAGCCTGTTGGATTTCAACTCCCTGGTGCCGCCGATCGTCATCGGCACCCCCACTCCGGCCGACGCTGCAGAGGCGCAGAAGCTGCAGAAACAGGCCGAAGCGCTGCCGGAGGAGATCAAGAAGCAGCAGATCAGTTTTCTGCAATCGAAGGCCACGAAGCTGACCACCCAGGCGCACAAGAATACGATGCTTTATCTGGCCGCGAACCCGAAACTGGCTAGGATCAAGGGGTACATGTCAGGCATCCAGGCCGCCAACTGGGAAGATTCCAGAATGGAGGCCGTCGTGATGGAAAAGCAGGCCATGGTGGTCTATGGATTGATCGGCTTGATAAAGGCCGGCGGCGACTCGGCAAAGTTGAAAGCCGCTCGGAAGGTGTACGAAGAGGCGATCTTTGCCCAGATCGACGCGGAGCTGGAACGGGTTGATGAACGGCTGTATTTCAGGGAAAACCAGCTGAAATGGGCCTCCACGAGTAAATACGCCCCATTGAGCCACAAGATTTATTGGCAAGAACTTGTTATCGAGGACACCTCCTTGAAGAAACAGCTGACAGACCAGAAGGCGTTTTACCAGGAACTGCAGAAGAAAGAGATTCCTCTGCCGGCCCTGGGCCGGGCGGTCTCCACCAACCCCTCGCCGGACAACCTGCAGATCTTCACCGGCGCGAAAACCGGCACCTCCATCTCCGGGTCGGTCCTGGTAGCGAAGGAGGGAAAGCTTTTTCCTCATACCGTGATTGTCGGCGATGGCCAGTGGATCTGGTTGAGCCGTCCCCGATTTCTGGAAGGGGACAGGAACATCTCGACGGAGCGGGTGACCATCCCGAAAGGTTTGCCCGGGGCGGGGAACACCCTCCCGAAGGAAAGGATCATCAAGGTGGCCGCCTTCACCGCCGACGGCCCGAGGGAGTATTACATCGCCGTGCTGGGATTCTGGACCTACGAGGAGCAGAGCGGCTATTACTGGGTAGTCGGCGGCGACGGTGTGATCACCGTGCCGGCGGTGGAGGCGGTCCGGCTTGGGGTCCTGGTCAAGCGGGATGAAGCCGATCCGCTGAAGATGGTCGCTCCCACGCATGGTCTGACCGGTTACATCTCCTACCAGATCCAGCCGTTTAACAGGCCAAAGGGAAAAACATTTGAGGTGGTCCCGGTGGGGATCATCACCCAGGAGGTTCCTCTGGAAGTTTACAACGCGAAGGGGAAGGATGGGAGGGAAGCGCCGATCCCTCTGTCTCCCATCAAAGTAGGGGAAGACGGGACACTCGAGTTCGGCCGGCTCTACAAAGGAGGGGCAGTCACCTACGGCCCGAAGGGGGAGGCCTTCTGGGGGAAGAAGATGAACGATCAGGGCGAAAAACTTCCCATCCTTTACCAGGGGATGATTCCTCCCGTTTTAGTGGAGCCAGAGGTGCGGATTGTCGTTCCGGAGCCGCTGGGGATTCCGCAAATCTCCGTTTACTATCACCAAGTCCAGTTGAAGGCCCCCGCCGCCGGCCTGGAAGGGGAGCCGCGTGGGCTACCAGAGCAGCTCCGGTCGCTGGGTGCGGAACTCCAGGGAGCTGTTGTTTTTGTGGGTCAAGTGAGGGAAGTCAGCCGCTATTTGAAAGAGGTCTCTTTCCGTGGGGATGAGGGGGGAATGG
>JAMWCF010000002.1 GCA_023818695.1 Candidatus Omnitrophota bacterium | reverse complement strand
CTGGTACGAGGCCGAGCGGATTCATCAATCCCTCGGCTACCGGACCCCTCAAGCGGTCAGGCATGGGGCTTTGGACCTTGTCTTATCCAAGGCTCAAAATGGTACAGTTTGATGGGGAGCACCTCAAGAGTTTATAAGCCTTTCCTGCCGGGAGTGGTGTTTTACTCACAGCCCCTCAAGCAGTTAGGAAAGCGGTCTGATTTTAAGCGAGGGCTTTTGGATGCTTACTGCTGGCAGGTAATGCAGTGCTTCTTCGTCGGGAAACGGGGCTGGTTTGGGCTTCGGTGGGTGAGGCGTTCGCTTTTCTGAAGAAAGGTGAACTCGTCAAGCGGAACTTGCGGCTGATTCTCTCACGCCAAGCTGTCCGGCGAGGCTCTCCCATTTCGGCAGAAAGGCAAACATCAAACTCTTGAACAGCTTTCCGTGATTCGGGACTTTCATGTGAACCAACTCGTGAACGATAACGTAATCCCTGTACCTTTTTTCCATCTCAAGCAGCTCTGCATTAAAGCTTAGCCTTCCATTCGTTGAAACCGACGCCCACTTGTTCCTCATCTGACGAATGTGTATCTCTTTCGGCTGCACTTCTATCCTCTGAGCCCACTCTGATACAGAGGCTTTGAAATCAGCGAGGCTAAGCCTGCCATTCCTCTCTGCCACAGTTCCATTCCCTGCCATGTTATTTCCTCTTCAATCCAAGCAGCCCATCGACCAGCTCGACGGCTTTGTCTTTCTCCGCTGCCTTGAGCAAAATCTTGTAGAGCTGCGTCGTAAGCTGCCGCGATTCCTCGCCGTTTACTCTCCAGTTCGGAAATGCCTTGAATACCTCGCTTATTTTTACGGCAACCTCTTCGGGCCTTTGTATGTCTGATTTCTTGAGAATCCAGTAAACCGTAAAGGTTTCGACGTCGAAGTTCTTCTCTGCCTGCTCTTTCCTCGCCTCGTTAATCTCCTTGATGATGCCTTCCAGCCTTCGCAAGGCATCCAGCGTCGTGATTCTCCGCTCGTCGTATGATTCGATTACCTGCTGCGCCTTCTCCCCTATGGGAATCAGGAATGGCTCGTCATCCTCGTTATCGAGCACAACCTTGGCGATACTCTTGCTCAGGTTGATGACTTTCACGTTGTCCGACTGCTTTCCTTTCTTGAGAGATTCAAGCGTCTGCTCGTTGATTTCATAGATGGGGAGCATGGATTGCAGGCCATCTGATTGCACCTGCTCTCTTACAAGCTCCCGTGTCTTCCGCATCAAGTCAGGGTCAACCAGTATCCTCTTGGAATAGGCATTCTGCACGACGCTGTAGAGATACGAGAGCTTGAAGTAGCCTTCCATGTAGTCCCGCATGAATGAATCGGGAGAGATGATTTCGTAGAGCATCTCGGTCTGCTTGAAGAACTTGAAGAAATCCTCGCGCTTATCCTTGTCAGAGAAGCTGTCTATTGCTCGTTCGACAACCTTGTCATCGAAGCCATTCGCGATAAGTCTGAGATATTTCGCGCCCTGCTTCTCCATCAGGTTGGCAAAACTCCTCTTCAAAACGTCGATGTTCTTGACGACGCTGCCGACTGTTTCCGAGTCGAAAGCCAACGCCTTCTCAAGTTTCTCGAATATGCCCACGAAATCGAGCACGAATCCCGAGGGTTTCTTGACACCATCCGCATCTTCATACGGGCGATTCACTCTCGCGATTGCCTGCAGGAGCGTATGATCCTTCATGGGCTTGTCGAGATACATGCAGTAGAGAATCGGCGCATCATAGCCAGTAAGAAGCTTCTCCGTGACGATGAGAATCTTCGGCTGCGTGTCTTTCTTGAGGAAATCCTTGCGAAGCTGCTTCTCCTCCTGCTCTGCCAGATAGAACTCCTTCAGCAGCTCCTTGTCGTTGTGCATCTGCGTGTACACGACTTCCGAGTATTCCGGCGGCAGATGCCTGTCGAGTTCCTTCTTGTAGAGTGCGCAGGCTTCCCTATCTACGCCGACGAGAAATGCCTTGTAGCCAAGCGGCTCGACGTTCTTGCGGTAATGCTCGGCAACGAACGCCGCGACTTTCCTCACCCTGTCTTTCGATTTCAGGAAGTTCTTGAGGTTCACCGACCTTTCAAGGAGCTTGTTCAGCTCGTCGATATCGCTGACGCCCTCCTTCTCCATGAGGGAGAAGAATTCCTTTTCGAGCATGTCCTTGGGAACTCTGACTTCGTTCGGAGCAAGAGTGTAATGCAGAGGTACTGTAGTGCCGTCTTCGATTGATTCAGCGATGGAATACTTATCGAGATAGCCGCCTTTGTCGTCCTTTCCGAACACTTTGAACGTGCCTCTGCCGTAGAGAATCTTGTCTATCGGAGTGCCGGTGAATCCGAAGTACGAGGCATTTGGCAATGCAGCCATGAGGTAATTGCCGAGATCGCCTGTAGTCGTCCGATGGGCTTCATCGACGAGCACGAATATGTTATGTCGCTCGTCCACTTTCTTCGGCATGCTTTCGAACTTCTGAATCGTCGAAACGATAAGCCCTCGATAATCGGAAGAAAGCAAATCCTCAAGCTCACTCTTCGAATCAGCTATCTCGAATCCTGAGCCTTCTTTGAACCCATATGCTTCAAGATTGCGGAATAGCTGGCTTTCCAGTTCATTTCTATCCACGAGCATAATGATGGTGGGCTTCTCGAACTCCGGCTGCTCAAGAATCTTCTCTGCTGCCACAATCATCGTGAAGGTCTTGCCTGAGCCCTGAGCATGCCATATCAAGCCGGTCTTTTTCTTCCTATCGAGAGCTCTAACGACAATCTTTTCGACAGCTCGTGTCTGATGCTGTCTGAGGATAATCTTGGAGAGAACGTCATCCTTGCGATAGAACACGATGTAATCTCGGAGAAACTGGAGGATGCGCTCCCTTTGGAAGAACGTCTTGACCTTCTTCTCGTAGTTGCCTTTCTCGACGTCCTTCCAGTTGAACAATCCTTTCCTGTCGAGGTTCCAGGTCACCCCATAATAGAAATCAAGCATGTGCGTGACGTCGAATATCTGCGGCGGGGTCATCATCTCCGGGGTTTCCGCATGGTATCTGCGGATCTGCGTGATTCCCTCGGTGATACCTTCCCGCTTGTTGGCTCCCTTCGTTTCGGCAATCACGACGGGAATGCCATTGATGAGAAACATGACGTCGCTGCGATTGGTGAACTTACCATTCGTGTACTGCCATTCGTCCGTGACGTGGAACTCATTGTTGTCTGGATTCTCGAAGTCAATGAACTCGACGTTAATCTCCCGCTTCTCTTTGGCGTCGTAGATTGATTTCTCGCCACGAAGAAACTCAAGGATTTCGAGATTGCCATCCATGCCGGCGCGGACGTTCTCAAGCCGCTTCACAAGCTCGCCGACGTTGCTCTGCGTTATCAGCTTCGGATTGAGCTCGATAAGTTTTCGTTTCAGAACTTCATACAAAAACAGCCCTGCCTCGCCATTCCTGAGAGACAGGGCTTCTTCTTGCTTTAAGAGCGTCCAGCCTATCTGCGTCGCATACTTAATCAGTGGATTCTGCACAACCTTCCTTTCAGACATTTTCAGTTACGAGATCGAGGTCTTTAACTCTGATTTTCCCGGTCATGAGTTGGTGGAGCATGGAATGGAAGAGGGCCTGAAGGCGTCTTTTTCTCGTTGTAGCGCGAGCTATCTTTCCATCAACAGCAACCAACACATCGGCGATCTGCCTCTGTTCATCGCGGTCTTTTGGAATGGGTACTAATAACCTTGCGAGTATCGATCCATTTACGCCTTTCTTCAGATTGCTTCCTTTGTTCGCGTTCACCTGTTTCCAGTAGAGTTCAGAGTTGAAGTAGTGATAAAGATAAGAGGGGCTGAGAGTTGGATTAGTCCGTACTCTGATGAGATAGGAGGCGTAAATGGCAACAGGGGGATTCTCAACGAGATAACTCTTGCCCGTGGTAGCGCCTATCCTGGCAAAGAGAATATCGCCCTGCTTTAATTGGTATTTCGGAAGAAACTTGTGGGGACATTTACAGTACGGAACCTGTGACCAATCAACACCCTGTTCCGTTATATCAGTGATTCTCAAGAATCTCGGCCCAACTGGCTTCTCGGATGCGCGTTCTGTGTAGCCATAGGTGGGCTTTTCGCAGATTTCGCCGACGCGCTGTAGTTCCCAACTCTTCGGTATCAATCCAATCTCTGTCTGCTTCTGCTCTTCTCCATGCAACCCCTCAGTGAAGAGCTTCTGTATCAGGGCAGCCTTGAGTTCGCGGGTTTTTGTGATGAGTTTTTCCTGAAGCACGATGACTTGTTGGATTTTGAAAAGGAACCCAGCGATCCGTTTTTGTTCCGGAAGCGGTGGAAAAGGGATATGCAGCTCCTCAAGAACAGCCTTGCTTAGGCGTTGCCGTCCTGTACTCCCTTCCATCTTGCCGGCGAGTCCATCCCTTATGTCATCTTTGAGCAAGTAATAGAAGAGAAAGAGCCTGTCACTAACGCCAGCTACTTGATTTATCGGAATCACCTCGGTAGTAGCCATTCCAAATCCGTGAGGCAAGTCGTGAATGATTCCCTGTTTGCCGTTCTCAAAAGAAGGGGTGATTTTTGGTAGCAGGATATCTCCTGCTTCAAAGTAAGTCCCGCTGGATATCTCGCTTGGCTTCTTCAGAAGATAATCAGCGAACGATGGGCTCGCGTATGGGATAAGGTCCATAGGAACAAAAGGAATCATCTCAAACTTTTCAAGCCGCAAACCGCGTGGCTTCTTCGTAAAAGAATATTTCTCACGAAGAGTCGCAGTGTCCCAATCCGACGGCACTTCGCCAATCTCCGTCTGCTTGAGGCCATTCGCGGATGACGCCACCGCTTTCATCGTTGCAAGAACCCCCTGAAACCGATTTTCTTCATGATGGCGTCGAGCTCCTTGTCTGTCTTTGCGCGCTCTTCCTCCAATTCCGAGAGCTCGACGAGGATTTCATCAACGTCACGGTACTGCACAGCCTCACCATTGCCAACGTACCGCGATGGGCTCAGGTTGTAGTCGTTCTTTGCGGCTTCTTCCGTCGTGATAATCTTCGTCAGCTTCGCCACGTCCTTCCAATTGTGGAATGCTTTGGCGATCTGCTTGATTTTATCGTCGGGAATGAAATTCTTGGGCCTACCCTTCTCGAACAGGAGCGAGGCATTGATGAGCAGGATCTTTCCCTTGCGGGCTTTCGCTTTGTTCTTGTTCAGGATCAAGACAATGCCCGGGGCTGTAGTGTTGTAAAACAGGTTTTCGGGAAGAAGCAGCACAGCCTCAATCCAGTCCTTCTCGACGAACTGTTTTCTGATATCGCGTTCCTTGTTGCTTCCTTCTCCGCCAGAGCCCCGCGAAACAGCGCCGGTATCAAGGACTATTGCCGCCTTGCCGTCGCTGCTGAGAGAGGCAAACATATGCTGTATCCAGCCCCAATCCGCAGAGCTTGCAGGCGGGTAGCCATGGACAAAGCGGTTGAAGGTATCACCCTCATAGAACGCAGCATCGTAGCCATCCTGGTTCCACATGGGATTGGCAACGACAAAATCGAACTTCTTCAGCCCATCCCTTTCAAGGAACTTTGGATTTCTGAGTGTATCGCCAATGGCAATCTCGCCCTCCATGTCGTGAATAATCATGTTCATCTTTGCCATTGCGTAAGTGACGTGATTCTGTTCCTGGCCATGCAATTGCAACGGCCTTGTGATTTTCCTCTCTTTCTCCTTGAGAGCGAGCTGGCACTTCACGAGCAAGCCGCCTGAACCACAAGCAGGGTCATACACTTCTTGCCCTTGCTGAGGATCCAGAATGTAAGCCATAATCCAGCCAACTTCCTTCGGAGTGTAGAACTCGCCGGCACTTTGCCCCTGCCCCTCGGCAAACTTCCTCAGAAGATATTCGTATGCCCTACCAAGAATGTCAGGCTCCGCATCCAGCAATCCGAGCCGGTGCTTGCTGATGATTTCAATGAGCTTGCTGAGCTTGCCGTCCTCGATAATTCGCTGCCCGCTTACCGTGGCATTAAAGTCCACGATATCAATAACACCTTGCAGCGAAGGGTTTTCCTTGGCAATGGCTCTCGCAGCATCGGTAAGCTTCTGTCCTATTTCCGACGTTTGCTTCCTTATTTCAGGCCACGACGCTTTCCTAGGGATAAAGAACCTGACGAGCTTATGGTCCTTTGATGCCATCTCATAGGCAGTCTTCTCATCGCCAAACTCATCGGCAAGCCGCTTGATTTCGTCTTCAAACACATCGGAAAGTCGCTTTATGAAAATAAGCGGAAGAATGTAGTCCTTGAACTTTGGCGCATCGACGGCACCGCGAATGCTGCAAGCAGCCTCCCACAGCCACGATTCGAGTGTCTTAATGTCCATGCTCTTAACGGGTGGCGCGGAACTTATAACGTTTTCCATGAGCCCCTATGCAGAACTGGCCAACTTTTCGACCTTTTCCCAAAACTCTTTATCGGCCATTCCCTTTTCTTTCGGTTTCAGCTTCATTAATCCGGCTATCAGCTCGGCCTTGATTTGTGCGTTGCCTTCACCTTCAATCTTCGTATATAAGTCGTCGAAGTACGTCTTGTGAGATTCGTAAGTCGGGGTCACTTCGACAAGTATCTCGAAACCCAACTTAATACTGTCGAGGGACGACGACCTTCGTATAAGCTTGTCAAAGACAAAATCCACGTAGCCTCTTTGCACGGGCTCTGGCACGATTGCCCAGCCAATCATCACGCTCTTAATAGCATGCACGTGAGCATGGAGCGCATTATTAGGACTTAAGGTTTTCAGCCACTCAACTGTTTCCCGTGTCGTGTCCCGTTTATGGGTTTCCGAAAGATAGCCTGCTCCTTTCAGCGCTAAATGCCCCGTCTCTTGCGCTTGAGCATTTCCTTCTTTCAGTAACGCCCTAATTTGTGAACAGAACAATGTCTTGAGGTCGGCGTTGTTCGCACATTCCATTTGGTTGACCGCATTGTAGAAGACCCTCTTGTCATTCTCACCGACGTTCTGCACATAGCTCAGCAGCTTGTCGACAATCGCTTTAGGGTCATCTACCTTGAATTTCATGTCCTCTAGCTTCTTGAGAGCTCTCGCGTAGTTTGGAGACGCAATGAGATTTCCAAACCATTGCATCCTGATACTTACAGGTGCCTTCTCATATATGAATTCAAAGAATGCTGGGTCTTGCTGCACCCTTGGCCTGAGAACAGATTCGTACCTTTGAATAAACGCCTGTTGAGCCTCTTGATTCAGGTTCGAAAGCACGTGTTGAATATTCTCTACCGCAGTATTACCGACAAATCGCTGCACGTTGGATTCCAGAGGCCCAACCCTCGCGGAATCAAGTCGTGCGAGGGTTAATAGCAACGGCACCGCAATTCTCTTTTGCGTCCAATCACCAATCCTTCCGAACGCCTGTATCGAAGCATCTGACAACTTAGTTAGATTGCTCTTGTCCGCTATCTGTCCGATCAAGTTTTCGTAAGTCGAAAGAACGTCACTAACGCAGGAAAAGAGATGCTCCTTAGCTGGCCGATATGGCTTCTGGCTCTCGTTGGTAATCAATTGCGTTGCCAGCTTGAGGAACATGTCTGCCGCCGCTGGTTTGGCGACTGTTATAAAATTAATGTAGAGGTCTAACTTCTCCTTTAGGCTCTCCTGATTCTCAACATCCTGGTCAGACAAGCTTTCCGCTAACTTCGATGGTGATTCCTCTGTCAGAAAATCCTTCTGGTCGTCCGCCTTATCTTTGAGGAGAGCCAGCAGCTTCGTCTCTGCAAAATACAACTCCACCATCGCCTTCCTAATTTCAGGCAGCTTGTGTCTGATTTCTTCCTTGTGAGAAATGAACTGGTCCAGCAGCTTTGTCGCGTAATCAATGGGGGGGCGCTGTGGTGACTGCCCTTGGGGTGCGAATAATTCTGCGTACTGTTTAAGGATTACGCTCTTGTATTTCGCATCACACCGTGGCAATACTTCTCCAAAGATCAAAACAGGCTCAATCGTTTGAAGCTCACCCTTTAACTCCCCTTCCTCGACTAATAGATCTCCTATCTTGTCATAGAACTCCTTGCCTAACTGTATGTTGTTCTGCCTCAGGCTTTCGAGAGAGCACGACACGATGTTGAGCAATAACTGCTTCCTGCCAGCGTTTCTGCCGATAAGGTCCGGGATAAACCTTTTAAGACTCTCAAGCTGACTTGGATTCGCTTTGATGGTTTTTAGTTTCTCAGATACGCTCTCTGGCTTGTTATCGACCAAACCGAGCTCGAGCTCCTTTGCCGCAGGGATCTTGAGCTCTTCTTCGGATTGCTTCAGATGTATGAATGGTCTGATGTCTGTGGTGGTAATCGTCTTTGTAGCTCTTAAGAAGGCCCTAAACTCCTCGAGTTGTTCCGCATCTGAAATCCCAATATCCTGCAATTCGTCAACGGTCAGATGCTTTTCTTCGATTTCCCGGTATACATCAGGGAAGTGCTGACGGATTATCAACAGTTTCGCAAGGAAGGCCACATTTCCTGTAACGGTAGCGGGCGGCATTAATGGATGGGCATCTTCCTCACGTTCCTTCGCTAAGAGAAAATGAGCCAAGAGAGTATTAATAAACTGCTTGATCTGCCTTGGGTTCTCTCGGAAAGAACTGGTAATTACATATGCCAAATCCTTTGACTTAAGTTGAGGTACATTCGTCTTATCCAGAAGCTTTTCGGTATAGCTCTGCAATTCAGTGTCAATAAAGCTTGGGATGCGAACGAAGGCGTTGAAAAACTTCCTCAGGAACTCATCCACATCAAAAGCGCCTGATGCATTGTTCTCATGATCCTTGAGATAGACGCTCCTGATGTGCTGCTTGATGGCTTGATCGTCACAGGTGATCAAGAATACACATTCTGCCTGCTCTGAATGATCCCCACCCTTCGGCTCATCCTTCGCTAAGAACGTCTTGATTGTCGATAATAGCTCGACGGCTTTCGCGTGGCTGCACCTATCCAGGTTATCTACGATTATCAGCAAACGCTTCCCCCTAAGAATCTTGTGCTTCAAGATGTCCTCGGTAAATTTCCGTTCAAAACCCTCAGCGGAATCCGTCCGGTGCTCGGTTATAGTGATTCCCGCCCTTTTAACGAGTCCCAAGAGGACATTCAAGATGAAAATGAGAAATCCCGAGCTGATGAGGACATTCGATAACGATGGAACAATCGCCTTAAACAGGGGAATATATTTGGCTGGCAGGTGCTGAAGAATAAAACCAATAAGTACAAGTCCGGCAGAGACAGCAACGGTACCGCGGGTGAGTAACCCCCAATCGAAAGTAATTCTTCCTTTGGTTGGGTCGGCCTCCGTGAGCGTCTGGTTAAGCTTGTCCTGGTACTGCAAGCCGAGCTGAAGTTCGTTATCAAGCGTTATTAGAAATTGCCGACGGAGCGAATCCTCCTCATACTTCCATGCATCTACTCGGGCTATTCTGATAGGTCTCTTGGAGGATTCTAGTTCACTGCTCAGAAGATTGATGACCGTTGTCTTGCCAGTACCCCACTTCCCAAAGAGGCCGATGGTAAAGGGTGCTGGGCACGATTGGATGATTTTTGCGAGATTACGGGCAATACTGCCGTGCCCGAAAACAGCGTCCTTCTCCTTATCGGCCGGCAGAGGTACGTCGGGCAAGAATCTCGGCTGTAACTCCTCCGCTTTTTTTGGTTTCTCTTTCATTCTGATTATTCGCTTGCCCTTCTCCAGCAGCGCATCCCTGCCCATCTCTCTAGCTATCGCAAACCACTATTTATTCCTTCTGCTTCTCACGAATTCCTCAAGATCCTCGGGAGCAATGCGCCATCTCTTGATTTTCGTCGCGCGAATCTCCTTGAGATTGATGAGCTCTCGCACTCTCTCCTCGGTAAGATCAAGCTTCTTTGCAGCTTCTCTGACAGTAAGATATTGGCTCAGGTCAACCGTCGTCATATCTGCTTGTAGGGGTTGAACGTCGGATTATCGGCCAGAAACTTTTTCAAAAATACCAGAGCCTCGTTGCTGTACTTTACCATCACTACTTTCCCTTGCGGATTCTTTAATTGAACTGCGTACTTCATATCGCCTTTCAACCCGAGCTTTTTCACCGTGTATGCAATAAAATTCTGACTCTTTCCGAGGAGTTTCCCCATTTCTTTTGCGTTGTATGGATAGTCAAGATTCGGGTCAACTCGCTCCTTCTTGAGCAATACAGGTAAGCCCTCTCCCGATTCCTTAACCTGAATTGGTACAGCGTTGGGGTCTACGGTGCTTTCCACAACTTTCAGCTCCTTCGCGCTGATGGGAAACTGGCTTGCCATGATGTTGATGCTTGCCAGAAACTCATTCAATTTTTCTTTGAGGATGCGGTCGAAATCGTCCTTTGTCAGCAACTCGTTCTTACCAGAATGCCTCACCCATATTTGCCCCTCATGGAACTCCGGGAGCTGCTGAGGAGGAGGCTTTGGGTTTTGATACATACCTCTCTTTATGAAAATGTGGGGCTTGGAAGGAGAATTAGGAATCGCGATTATAACTGCACTGTTCTTTGTGCGTGTCGTAAGATTCTGGATTCTCGGACTGATATAGGCGTTCACTTTGTCGTCTATTCGAGCAGCATCAAACAGTCTTAGATCTACGTCATTCGTCGTCTTTACTTCCAGACTTCCACCAGATGTATTCGCTATCGCCACTATTGTCTTAATAAGCTTCAGCCATTCTGCGTCTGTTCCGAAGAAGGAACCCTTAAACTCGTACTTCTCAGATTCGGGTTTTTTCTTGATTCGCTTTCTCACAGCAACTGCTACAGACATCTTCTTTAAATTCCTTGCGATTCCTTATGACTCCATATTGTATCAGAAAACAAAATCAGCGTGTCAGTTCACAAACACCCGACGGATTGGCCTGCCTGGAATGGAAACCTCGCTGAGCAGCCTTTCACGCAGCACTTCAGCCGAAGATTTCCAGGCAAGGGGTTTGTGCGGCGATTGGTTAAGCTGCTTGTTGATTTCCAAGATGTTGCATGCTCCTGGCCCTCCGGCATCGAACACATAATGCTCAAGCATCTCAGCCAAATCGTTCATCGAGCCGAGTACGCTTCTGTTGTCTGTCCTCGTAATGGTCATATCCCGATAGGCTGACACGACCCTCGCTATCACATGAGCAGGGATTTCCTCATGGGCCAGATTGAGCCGGAGATGCTCGACGAATACTTCCGCTATCCTGTCCAAGTCAGGCTTCCTGACGCCGAGGACGGCGAAGGAGTAAAGGGTGGGCTCGTTCGTGAACAGGAGGACCTTCTGCCTTGCAGTCACAAGAAGGTTGGCATACCAGTCACCCAAGAGCGCGGAAGGGCTTGAGCTCTCAACCCCTGCAACGGGCTGAACGCCGATAACCTTGAGGAGCTTCTGAGTGCATTTCAAGCTTGGCATGGCGGGAAGGTTTTCGCATATTCTACGCTCCCTCAGGCCTGAATCCCAAGCACTTCCATCGTAGGAGAGGCACCGTTCTCCAATTCCTCCATCAGCTCTCTGAAACGGGCTAACTGCAACCGCTCTTCACCCTGCCTGGCAATGTCAAGAAGCCTGCGCAGGTGGAAGAATCTGATGATGGCAGGCTCGGTTTTGTTGCTGTGCAAGAAGCCCTTGACTGGCTCAGGCAGCTCCACGGTTCTGAGAATTTTGGCGATGTATGACCAGTCCTCGCCGGTAATGTTCGCAAGACCTCTCACTGTATTGACGCCGTGCGCGTCCTTCAACCTGAGATAGTATTCCGCCTTCTCAAGAGGCAGACGTTCCAGGCGGTTGAGATAGGCTTGATGCTTCTCCCAGGCTTTCTGCTCGATGGTGTCAACGTCAGACAAATCCTCGGGGCGAGAGCCTAAGCGAAACTGCTGCCGGAAGCCGCTGATCATCGTAAAGAACGGAAACTCGCACCAGTAGGTGCGGGGCTGCATAAAGGCATATCGCTGCACCTGCCTGACATAGGCGAGCATGTCTGCGGGGGCAAACTCCACCCTCTCCCCCTGAAAAAAGCCCTCATGCGAATCCTTGTGGCACGGTTCGCATGAGGGTAATAGATGGGGTGGGTGACGGGGCTCGAACCCGCGACCCCGAGATCCACAATCTCGTGCTCTAACCAGCTGAGCTACACCCACCATGAGGACTATTCGGGGGAAATTTTACATTTCCCCCGAAATCCCCTTTTTCTAAGAGGAAGGTTATCTTCCGAGGGATTCAACGCCCTTTTGAACGCTTTCGCCCACGTTGGTCTCGGAGCTGCCCAGCACTTTCTGGATCGATCTGGCCATCGCCTGACGCATCGCTTCCCGGACGGTGCCCGTGATCAGGCCGGACCAGTCCATCTGCTCGCCGAGTTTGCCGGCGATCGTGAAGGTCAGGTGCACCCTGCCCTCCCTGTCTTTCAGGAGCTCGACAAGGCGGTTGCCGGAGGGGCCCAGCGCGGTCGGCTGTTCCATCGCGAAGAGGATTCCCTTGCCGATGAATTTCGTGTCGGCTGAAAATTCCCTTCCGCGCACGGTGATCGCGCTGTTGATGGAGCACGTTCCCCGGCTCGGGGCGGCGCCGATGGCAAGCTGTATGTAAGGGGCCAGGAACTCCAGGGCGCTGTAATCCGCAGACAAATGCGCTTCGGCGGCCTGTTCCTTGAAAGAGACCGATCCAGTGACCCCCACCTGCCCGACCGGCTGGCGGTCCAACCCCTCCAGAGCGCTCAAAAAGGTGTACATGTACAGGCCGCCCGCCTCCCTTTTGGCACTCAAGCTGACCTTCCGGAAAAACCACATGGCTTCCGGACTGACGAATTTGTCAATAATCGTGATCTCCGCGTCGCGTACCCTCAAACGGACAACCGGCAGACCGCCCCGTCCGCCTCCGGCCGAGCGGGCGTTCACCGGCAGGCGCCATGTCCCATCCGACGAACGCTCCATGGAAATGACCGGGGAAATCAGCTCCACATCCAACCCGAACTGCCCGCGCAGAAGGGACAGGAAGGAAAACCGGGCTATCACTTTATGAATCGCAAAGGGGAGGTTGGCTGCATCGGGCTCTTGCGCCAGGGTAATCCCCTTGGCGGTGATACCGGGTGGAAAGGTCCCCTGCAGGACGTCAATCTGGACCGGACGGCCAACCGCGTCGGCGATCCACTTCTCCATTTCCCCTTTCAGGACCACGGTGCCGCCCAAGTAGCCGCCGGCGATCGCGACGGCGGCGAGAAGCCAGATCAATAGCCAGTTTGATTTTGTTTTCGCCGTTTTCTCCATCTCTCCCGAACCCTTGAATGAAAATTTCACGCGCCCAGGCCGAATCGAACGGCCAACCTGAGGATTAGAAGTCCCCTGCTCTATCCAATTGAGCTATGGGCGCAATGAGCCACTTTTGTCAGCCCGTTAAGCCCACTTCTGCCGCGGCTCATTCTGAGGGGAAAACCGCTGCCTGGTTTCCCCCTCAGGACTCCCCCATCCGGCAAATGCTATCGGTGCGATCGGGGGGAATTTTACATTCCCCCCGATATACCCCCTTTTCTAAGGAGAAGTTATCGGGGTGCTGAGATTTGAACTCAGGACCTCTTGCTCCCAAAGCAAGCGCTCTAGCCAAGCTGAGCTACACCCCGCGCTTGCTCGCATTCGTATCCTCCATTCTAATCGGTCACCCACCCGTTTAAAAGATATAATAGAGCCGGTTCACGTCATCCCATCCCATGAAGAAACCCTGGAAGATCGTCCTCATTTTCCTCATCATCTCCGCTGGCGCGGGGATAGCCGCCATGGAGTACGCCAACAAGGTCCTTATCCCGGTCAAGATCAAGGGCTGGACGCAGAAGAGCTTGAGCAACGCGCTGGGGCGCACCGTTGAGATCCGGCGGCTCTCCTTGCACCTGTGGCGAGGGGTTATCCTGGAGGGGGTCTCCGTCTCGGAAGACGGCCGGTTCGGGCGGGAGCCGTTCCTGCAGGTAGAGAGGATCAGCGGCCGGCCCCTTTACCTGCCCCTTTTAAGGAGCAGGCAGGTGATCATCCCCTCCATCCGGGTGACCGAACCAAAAATCCGCCTGGTCCAGAACCAGGAAAAACAATGGAACTTCCAGTCCCTCATGCCGGCGCGGTCCGGGAAAAGCGCGAAACCGGGGCCGTTGAAGGTGCTGGTCCCGAGGGTCCTCTTTGAAAAAGGCCGCCTGGAGTTAAATATGGACGGGACCGGCCAGCCGCTTCAGGTCGTTTTCGACCCGCTCGATGCGCAGATCCAAACCGCCTTGCCCACCGGGATCGAGTGGTCCGTTGACACCCGGTTCGAATCGCAGCCGCAAAGCCATCTCCGAATCAAAGGCCGCTACGATCTCAAAACGGCCGGACTCTCCCTTTCTCTCGATTCGGTGGCGGACAGCGGCTTCCTGCTCGGCCTGGTCCCGAAGGGGACAATCCAGCGGGTTGAAGAGATCGGGGGCTCTATCGCGCTTCAGCTTCAGGCGACCGGTCCGAAAAAAGGCCCTTTCTCCATGCAGGGAATCCTGGAAACGCGCGGCCTGCGATTAAAAGTTCCGCTGTCGTCCCCCATCGTCTGGAGGGACCGGACGATCTCCTCTCTGGAGGAAACGGGAGACCTGCGGATCGACATGGATGGGACGTTTCCCCCGCCGGCGCAGACGCCCCCCTGGAAAGCATGGCGGGGCCGGATCGGTCTGAATGGAATCTCTCTGAAGCCGCTGCCGCTCGTCGAGGAGCTCCGGGGGTTGAGCGGACTCATTCATCTGTCGGCCGAAGGGATTAAAACTGAAAATCTGAAGGGCCGGCTGCCATCGGGATCGGCCGTGGAGCTGACCGGCTCCATCCGCCACGATGCCGACAGGATGTCGCTGTTCACCTGCGCAACTAGGTTCGATCTAAAGGAGATTGCCGCCTTCCTCCCCGATCAGGAAAAGCTGTTGGAGCGGATCCAGCCGGACGGACCGGTGGAATTGGAACTGACCACGGAAGGACCGCTCTTACCGCAGCCGGCACTTCAGCTCTCTGTCAAGGGGGCCGTCAAGGGGGCGACGGTCCGGATCCCGCAGGTTGGACCACTCACGCAGATCAAAGGGCAGATCCTGTACCGGAATAACAAGGTGATCCTCTCCGGCGGACAGGGACTCTACAAGGGGATCCCTTTCCTTCTCTCCGGCTCGATGGAGGACCTGCGCAACCCGACAATCGAAGCCCACCTGGAATGGGACCGGCTGGAGCTTGATTCGATCGTCTCCATCGATGAGAGCCGGATCCGGATCGACCGGTTCAACGGCCGTCTGGGGGAGGGTCTCTTCAATGTCCTGGGGGTCATTTCAAAAGAAAAGGAGCCGGCGGCCACTCTATACGGCGAGATCTCGGCCGACGCCGCGGAACTGATCGCCCTCCTGCCCTCCCCGCCGGCCCGGCTGACAGACGGAAAGGTCAAGGGCCCGGTGGAGGCGCGGTGGATGCTGGAGGGCCCCCTGAAAAAACCGCAACGGTGCGGGTACCAGATCCAGACACGCTCTCCTTCCCTTATGTTCGACAAGGTGCCGTTCCAGGAACTCACGCTTGACCTGAAACGCCAGCCGGGAAAACAGCTGGAGTGGGACGGCAAAGCGGTCCTGGCCGGAGGAACCCTCCACACCAACGGGCTGATGAACCCGGAGGGCAAGGGCATACCCTGGTCAGGCCGCCTGGAAGCGCACAAGGTCCAGCTGGACACCCTGGCCGACCTCCTGGAGTGGAAGGAACGTCAGCTCGGAGGAGAGCTGTCGGTCCAATACCAGGGAAGCGGGACCGTTTCCGACCTGAAAAACCTCGCGGGCGAGGGGGACATAACGATCGAGGGGGGGCGGATTGCGGAACTGCCTCTCCTGGGAGGGTTCGCCGATCTCTTCAAGATGCCCACCCTTAAATCGATCATTCTGCAAGAAGCGAAGGGGCATTTCAATGTGGAAAACGGTTTCCTGGGGACGAACAACTTGGAATTGAGTTCTCCTCAAATGACCTTGAACGTGAGGGGACAATCCGGCTTTCTGGATGGACCCAGAAGCCCCGTGGAATTCAGGGTGATCCCCACTTTCGCGCCGGAGTTGATCCCCGAAGAGACCAGATCCAAGATCGGAAAGGTTCTGGCAAAAGGAACCAGCTACTTCGTGGGGGAAGTGCAGATCACCGGCACCTGGGAAAACCCACAGCGGAAGTTTGTCTCAAAACCGGTGACCCAGATATTAAACGAGCAGATCTTCAATCTGCAGGACATCCTGAAAGACCTGTTTTAAGAAGCCACCGTTTCAAACGGGCGGCAGCCCGAGCCCTATGGCTGATCCGGTGCTTGAGGCGGATCCCCAGCTGGGCCATCGTCTTTTTATACCCGGCCGGGATGAAGAGAGGGTCGTAGCCGAAACCGGCCCTGCCCCTGGGCTGGAAAGCGATGGAACCGGCGCACCGGCCCTGGAAAGCGCGGACAACCCTTCCCCCGACGGCAAGCGCCATCCAGCAGACATACCGGGCCTGCCGCCTGGAAGCGGGGGTGGAGCCGAGAAGCTTCAGAAGTTTGGCGTTGTTTTTCCGGTCGTCCTGGTCCGATCCGGCGAAGCGGGCGGAGCGTATTCCCGGCCGGCCGCCCAAAGCACGGACCTCCAGGCCGGAATCTTCGGCTAAAACAGGCAGAATGGTTTTCCTTGAGATCACGACCGCCTTCTTGACGGCGTTGGAACGGAATGTTTTCCCGTCTTCCCTGACGGGGGGAAAACCGCTGAACTGATCAAGGGTCAGAAAACGGACGGGGAAACCGTGCAGCAACTGGCGCAGTTCCCTGACCTTGTGCCGGTTGCGGGTGGCCAGCAGAAGGGTGATCACAACCTGACGTCTTTCAAAGCGTCCCGCTGGATGCCGATCAGCTCCTGGATGCCGGATTTCGCCATCTGGAAAAGCTGGTGCATCTGGGCTTCGCTCAAAAGTCCTCTCTCGCCGGTCCCCTGGATCTCCACGATCTGCCCGGAACCGGTCATAACGACGTTCATGTCGACCTCCGCCCGGGAATCCTCGTCAAAGGTCAGATCCAGGAGGATCTGGTCCTTCACCAGACCAACGCTGGTCGCCGCCACCAGATCCCGGATCGGAAGCTTCACAAAGGCCCCCTGGCGCCTCAAGCTGTCCAGCGCCTCCACAAGCGCTACATAGGCACCGGTGATGGCGGCGGTCCGGGTCCCGCCGTCGGCCTGAACCACATCGCAGTCGATCAGGATGGAGCGCTGGCCCAATGCCTCCAGGTCGACGACCGCCCTCAAGGACCTGCCGATCAGCCGCTGGATCTCCTGGGTCCGGCCGCCCTGCGACCCCTTCACGGCCTCCCGGGCACTGCGCTTGAAGGTCGATCTCGGCAGCATGCCGTACTCGGCCGTCACCCAGCCGGAATTTTTCTCCAGCAGAAACGGAGGGACCTTCTCCTCGACGGAGGCGCTGCAGACCACACGGGTCTGTCCCGCCTCAATCAGGCAGGATCCCTCCGCGTATTTCAGGTAGCCGCGCGAAATTTTGATCGGTCTGATCTGGTTGGGCGAACGTCCGTCTAAACGAGCCATGGCGAAAAATCCTCTTATCGAACGCCTAGCAGCCGGTGAACCTGCGGAATCACCCGGACATCTTTGAGCAGCGAACCGGCGCACCACTGCCAGCGCTGGATCTGCTCCGGGGACGGGCCCTCGGAGACGATCCCCCAGGGGGTGACCGGCTGCAGGACAACGGGGATGCGGGAATGAACGGAGGCAATCAGCCGCAAAGAATACTCCATCTCGACATCCGTCGTCTGCCGGGTGGCGATGATCTTCACGAAAATTTCCTTCCGGGCCCGGTAGGCCAGCCGCAGGAATTCCTCGTGCTCCTTCCAGTAAGCCCGGTCAAAGGTGGCGCTCGGCGGCTTGAAATCCATGGCGATGATGTCGATCCAGTGCAGAACCTCCGCGAAGGCCTGCGGGAGCGTCCCGTTGGTTTCCAGATAGGTCCGCTGTCCCTTGTTCTTCAGCCACGGCAGCCACGCCTTCAAGAAATCCTTCCAGAGCAGCGGCTCCCCGCCGGTGAGACTCACCGCCTGGAACGGCCCGTCCTCCAGCAGAAGCCGCTCCACCTCCGAGGAAAGCTGCTGGACCGAATACTCCTCATAGGGGCCTTTGTAGTCGGTGTCGCAGTAGCCGCACGTCATGTTGCAGTTCCAGAAGCGGACGAAGAGGTGCGGGTGGCCGACGTAAACCCCTTCTCCCTGGATCGAGGAGAAGATCTCTATGACGCGGGCGGTTGGCTGCATGATGAACCTAGAATAACAAAAACAGAGCCGCTTTTCTTCACCGAAAAGCGGCCCCGTCCTGTTCGAACGACAAAACCTAGCCCTTAATTGAAATCGACCACATTCCCGAAGAAGCCGGTCCCGACCCGGACATCCGCCCCGTTGTAGAGCAGGAAGGTGACCGTGTAAACCCCGGGCCCGATGCCCAGCGCCGCTCCCCGACGCCGGCGGCGGCCCGATCGGGACCTGAATCCCTTGTTCAAACTCCCGGTAGTAGGAGCTCCGCCTGCTCCAAAGAAACAAAACCCTCTTCCTCTTCCTGCGAGGAGGGGGCCGGAATGCCGGACAAAGGCGTCAGTGAACGGGCCCGAACCGGGGCGACTTGAAGAAAGAGAAGAGAAAGCGCCGAGAGAAACGAGACGAATCTGCTGGTTTTCATGAACTCCTCTATGGGTTGGCGGAACCATCTTCGGCAGTCGGATAGGTTAGAGTTTTACGTGCAAAAGAGCAACTTGCCAAAATGCTACATTAATAAAGGCCTATCACAAGCTCCGCATCTTTTTCAAGAGAGGTCTTACAAATGTTCGACGCCGATCTGTTCCAGCGCTTTCGCGGCTGCGCTTCGGACCGCATTCTCCTCGTCATCCAGCGCTTGAAGCAGGAGCGGCCTGGCTGAAACAGCCCCCACCTGCCCCAGAGCCAGCGCAGCCGCTTCACGAACTTCCCAGATAGGGTCCAGGAGAGCCCCCTGCAAAAGCTCCAGGGATTTTAAATCGGCGGCGACGGGAGCGCCGATCTCCCCCAAAGCCCGACAACTCAAAAGACGCACCTTCTGATTGGGATCGGACAAACAAGCGGCCAAGACCGGAACAGCGGGCTTGCCGATCCGAGCGAGAATAGCCGCGGCCGCCGCCCGCGTTTCCTGCTCCGTGCCGTCGGCGACCAAGAGAGCGGCCACTTTCGAAAGGGCCGGTGCACCAATCTGAACCAATGCTTTTGCAGCCGTCTGACGGGCCTGCTGGGTTGGAGCGTTCAACGCCTCCACCAGGACCGGAACGGCCGGTTCCCCCACCGCGGCGAGTACGCTGCCGACCGCCGATGCAACCCTTTCGCTGGGATCATTTAAAAGGGGTCCCAAAACCCCAATCACGTCGGACGCGGCCGGACTCTTGCCCATGGAAATCACCGCGATCGCCCGCACCTCCGTATCGGGGTCCTGCAGGGCCTTCGTCAAAACATGCATCGTCTGCCCCGGCACTCCGATCCGCCCCAGCACCCATGCCGCTGTCCGGCGGATTTCTGCCCCCTCTCGGGGATCAGACAGCAAGCCGGCTATCCTCCTGACCGACTCGGCGCTCTCGCCCACAACAGGCCCGATTTCACCGAGGGCCCAGCAGGCGACCTTCTTCAATTCTGGATCCTCCTCCGACATTGCCGACGTCAAAGTCGGAACGGCGGCGGAGGCCAACGGGCCGATCCGCCCCAGCGCGTAAGCGACCTTGGCCTTCTGCCGCGGGGAACCGGATTTCCTCAACTCCTCGATGAGCTGAAGGACGGCGGCCCTGATCTGTTCCACCTCCGAAGAAGAGAGCCCATGCCGGCTGGAGAAGCTCTGCGCGAAAAGAGGGGCGGCGGATAAAACGATAATCGCCGCCACGGCGGTCCAGGGATGGAGACGGCTCCGGGAGTCAGGAGAGGATTGCCGGATCGGGAACACCCGCTTCTTGGAATCCTTTGCGTCGGAGAAAACAGCTGTCGCAGCGGCCGCATGGAACCGCCTTTCCCATGTAGCATGACCAGGTGATCCGGTATGGAACGCCCAACCGGGTCCCCAGGCGGATGATCTGCGATTTCGTCATCCGGATCAGGGGCGTTTCAATCCGGATCGGTTCGCCTTGCATCCCGGCCCTGGTCCCCAGACGGACCGCTCTTTGAAACGCCCTGTAATAAGAGGGCCGGCAGTCCGGGTAGCCGGAGAAGTCAACGGCGTTGGCCCCGATGAAAATCGTGCGGGCCCCGATCGCCTCCGCGAAACCCGCGGCCATCGAGAGAAAAACGGTGTTCCGGGCCGGCACATAGGTCGGTGGGATCTCTTTCGACAGCCGGCTTTCCGGACGATCCATGGGGACGCCGACCGACCGATCCGTCAAGGCGCTTCCCTTCCAGGGGAAGCGCAGCCGCACCTTCTCCCATGGACAACCGGCCGTCCTGGCGATCTTCTCGGCGGCCTTCACCTCCCGGCGGTGACGCTGGGCATATTCCAAGATGAGGCAGTGGCACCGGTACCCCTTCGCTTTCGCCAGATAGAGGGTGGTGGCGGAATCAAGCCCTCCGGAAAGCAGGACAACCGCTTTACCCTTGGAACCCTTAGACTTTCTCGACATGGCCAACCCGGGAACCAAGGAATCGTCTGGAAAGCCGACCGAAAAGCGCCGGCTCATCCGTCACGTAGAACCTGTGGCTCCTGCCGGCCGTTTTGCCGTTTTCCAAACCGAGCTGAAGCAAAATCTGCCGGGCTTTCAAAGCCACCTGATGAGCGGAATCGACCAACCGCACGCGGGGCCCCATCACCTGTCCGATCACCTTTTTCAAGAGGGGATAATGGGTGCATCCCAGGATCAGAGTATCGACGCGGGCTTCCTTCAAAGGCTTCAAATAACGGACCGCCGCCTGGCGGGTCAGCGGATCATCCACCAATCCCTCCTCCACCAGGGGAACGAACAAGGGGCAGGCCGCCTGAAAAACCTTGATGGACGGCTGCAGGCGCCGGATGGCATGCAGGTAAGCGCCTGATCCGATGGTGGAATTCGTGCCGATCACGCCGATCCGGCCCGAACGAGTCGCCTTCACCGCCGTCTCGACGCCCGGTTCCACCACTCCCAGAACAGGGTGCTTGAAATGGCGGCTTAAAAACGGCAGACCGAAGCTGGAAGCGGTATGGCAGGCCACAATCACCATTTTCACGCGATGGTGGAGCAGGAAGAGGACGTTCTCCGTCGAAAACCGGAGGACTGTTTCCTTGGATTTGTTCCCGTAAGGGACCCGCGCCGTGTCGCCCAGGTAAACGATCCGCTCGCGCGGAAGCGTCTTAAAGAGCTCCCGGACCACGGTCAGCCCCCCCAGCCCGGAATCAAAAACACCTATCGCTTGCGTCTTATCAGGATGAGAGCCGTTTTCCAATGAGGGGACCCTAAGTGGTGGAGGCGGGGGGAAGTAGAACCCGTCGCTCCTCGCTTCCGCTCGTCGCTCCATAAGGGGAACCTATGGTTCCCCTTATTCTTCCCCTCCTTGAACCCGTCAGGGGCGGTCCCCCTGACCACCCCTGGGTTCAATTCCCCACAAGCTGGTGGAGGCGGGGGGAATTGAACCCCCGTCCTGAAATAACTCCACCGCGTCCACTACGTGCGTAGTCCGCGTTTTCGAAACGTCGCCAGCCGCGGCTCCCGCGGACGGGATCACGCCGCCGGCTACCCCCTAGTTGGTCTCCTCGCCGCGGTCCCTAGAGGAACCAAACCACGGCCAGCCTACTGCTGTCGTCCGTTTAACCTAGTAGGCGTCGATCAACGGACGGGCGCGTAATTTACGCGGCCAGTGCCATGGGGGCCGCGATCGGCCGAATCGGCACAACCGGGGCGAACCCATTTACCATGTTTTTGGCACGTATTGTTTGCCCGGTTTTTTACGAGGCCTCCGGACAACCTCGGCACGCGACCACGGTTTCGTCAGTTCAGTCGAATCCAGTCGCCCCCAAAAAAATCAAGCGCTATCACTTATTCCTATGTCTCAACGCGCGGGAGATTTCCCGGTCCAGTTCCCGCTTCTTGATCGTCTCCCGCTTGTCGAACTGCTGCTTGCCCTTGGCCAAGGCCAGCTCCACCTTGATCAGCGAACCTTTGAAGTAAAGCTTCACGGCCGTGATGGTCAATCCGCCCTCTTTGACCTTCAGCTCCAGCCGGTCTATCTGCTTGCGGTGCAACAGCAGCCGCCGCATCCGCTTCGACTCCTGTCGGACTCCTCCCGCCTGGGGATAGGGTGAAACGTCCATCCCATACAGCCAGGCCTGGCCCTTCTCAATCCGGGCAAAACTGTCTTTCAGGTTCACTTTCTTGGCCCGGATCGACTTGACTTCCGGCCCTGTGAGCTGAATCCCGGCCTCAAAATTCTCAAGAAAGGTAAAGTCGCGGCCGGCTGTCGGATTACGGGCGATCACAGGGTTGTCGGCTTGAGCCATCTCATATGCCCTTCGGAGCCACCTCTTTAAAAGTACCATATTCTCTCGAGTTTTGGAAAATCGGATATACTAATAGGTCATGAAAATAACGGGATATGGAAGAGACCAATATCTCCCCTTTCGTTTTAAGGTCACCAGCATCCTCACCCTCGCCACAACCTGCCTGGTCCTTTCCGTGGCGGGGCTCATCTACCCCCGGGCCCTGCGGGAACAACAGGAAGGAATCCGGCGGATGGTCAAAGCCATCGCCGCTACCAGCGCCCTGACCATCGATGGGGACGCCCATGAAACCATTCCCCCCTCCCAAGAAGCGCTCCAGACCCCCGCCTACCAGCAGCTGCAACAATGTCTGCGGTACATCCAGGGCAGCAACCCCGGCGTCAAGTACATCTGGACGATGGTCAAGGGGGAAAAACCGGGTGAAACGATCATCGTCGGAGACATCGGCGGAAGCCGCGCGGAACCGGGGCGCCGTTATGACGCCTCCTCCATCCCGAAACTTCTGGACGGCTTCCGGGGACCGACCGCGGACCTTTCGCCGGTCAGGGATCCGTGGGGAACCTCCCTCTCCGGCTACGCCCCCATTCGCAACAGCCAAGGCAAGCGGGTTGCTGTCCTGGGGGTGGATATGTACGGCAGGGAGCTTCATCTCTTCCGGGAAAAATTCCAAAACTACCTCCTTTTGAGCCTAGCTGCCGGTCTGATTCTGACCCTTATCCTGAGCACCTTGATTGCCGGCTGGATATCCAAACCCCTCGACCGGCTGATCTTCGGGATGCGCCAGCTGGAAAAGGGGGAACTTTACGCGCAGGTCGCCCTGCGCACGAATGACGAGTTCGAAGAAGCGGCCAAGGCCTTCAATCGGATGACTTCCAATCTCCGGGAAGCGGAGAAAGATCTGCGGGATTCGTTCGTCAGGGCCGCCCAGTCGCTGATGTCCGCCCTGGAGGCGAAAGACCCCTACACCCGCGGGCATTCGGAGTCGGTCACCCAGTACGCCGTCGACATAGCCAAGGTCATGGGGAAGTCCCACAAGGAGGTCGAGGCGATCCACCGCCTGGCCGGACTCCATGACATCGGCAAGATCGGGATCCAGGACAACATCCTTCTCAAACCCGGAATCTTTACCAAGGAGGAGCGGGAAAACATCCAAAACCATCCAATCATCGGGGCCAAAATCCTGGCGCCCCTGCGGCTTCCTCCGGAAGAATTGGCGCTGATCGCCGACCACCATGAGCGGGAGGACGGTTCCGGCTATCCCAAGGGAAAGACGAGGGAGGAACTCTCCGACTTGGTTTCGATCGTTTCGGTGGCGGACGCCTTTGACGCGATGACCAGCAATCGTCCCCACCAGAAAGCGATGAAGCCGGCCGATGCGCTGCAGGAACTTCGGGAGTTGAGCGGGACAAAATTCCGCCGGGAAGTGGTCGAAGCGCTGGCCACTGTGCTCAAACAGAAAGGGTTCGTCTAGAGCCGGGTCCGAAGGAAACGGCGCACCTTTTCAGGCAGAAACCGCTGGTAGAGACCGCTGATCCGTTGCGCCGTCCGCAGGCCGAACACAACAGCCAGATGCTCATAGAACCCCCAACGGAATCCTGCGAAGGAAACCCGAGCCGGCTGGCGGATCGGCTACCACGGCCATCGGGCTCCGGCTTCCACCGTGGTCTCCTTGCCGGATTTTCTCCATCGGCCGAACAACCGACCCCCCGCCGACACCTGATCCAGGCCGAAAACCACCTCCACCCCCAAAGGTCTTCCCTCCCGGCTCATGAGCCGGGCCGTGATGAAACCGCGGTGCCCGACTTCGTACGCGGCGCCGAACCGGATCGATCGCTTCCGTCCCTTGCCGTAGTCCATCTCGAATTCAAGGGCCAAATCACGGGAAAATTTCCATTTTCCGAAAAGGGTGACGGTCTGAAACCGGCGCTTGCCGTTGAGCTCGATGCCGACCTGGTAGCGGATCCGACCTTCCTTGGCCAGGATGGAGGGGGTCTGAAAAGCGCCCCGGAACCGGAAACCGGATGTCCCGTCCGCATCCAGCAGATAGACCAATCGCTTGGAAGCGTCGATATCCCAAACCCCTTGAAAAGTCAGGGTGGTCACGGTCGATCTCTTTCCCGAATCCGGACGGCTGACGGAGCGGTAAATCAGCCGATGGGCGTCGTTGACCTCCCACATCCCCTCGAGCGTGAGACGGTCATAACGCCCCTCTTCCCGCTCGACAAGGAAGGCGAGCCGATTGAGGGGGTCGGCTTCCCAACGGCCCTGCAGCCGGACCGTGCGGGTTTCCGTGCGCTGCCCTTCCTGCGTCTGGCTCACCAGGAAAAGAAGGGCGTCCGGCTCTGCGCCTGCCAGACGTCCCCGGAGAACCGCCTCCTCCCTATCGCCGGACCGGGTGTAGAGGATCTCATGCCGGGGCGTCAAGGACCAGTTCCCTTCGACCGCGGAGCGGCCGGCCATCAGCTGGTTCAATTGCGTGACCCGGACCGCTCCCAATCCCTGGCGGATTGACGCGGTCAAACGCTTTCTGTTATCCTGTTTCGTCGCCATTAATCTTCTTTTGCCGAGGTGGCGGAACTGGCAGACGCGCTACGTTCAGGGCGTAGTGGGCGTAAGCTCATCGGGGTTCAACTCCCCGCCTCGGCACTATACTTCCGAAGTTCCCATCTGTCATTTAACAAAGGTCCTGTGCCTCCCGGCTTAACGGCCTCACCAAACCAACAGGGGAACTTTGGAAGTATCTAGGGAGAAAACCTAGGTTTTCTCCCTAGTATTCCTCTTTCCTAAGGGGGCGCCAAAATCGGCGCCCTATGTCTTATTGGGGGGAACTGTAACGTTCCCCCCACTATACCCCCCTCCCCAAGAGGAAGGGGAGTTGAAGGAAGCCGCGACCGTCCACCTATGGCGGACAATGTAGGCAACGGCGACAAACAGGAGCCGTTGCTTACCTTAGGAGCGGCGGATGGCCGACCCGAAGCGAGTCCGCCGGGGTTATCGGCGGACAAGCGGAGGGCGCCAACTCCCCGCCTCGGCACTTGCTTTTATCTTGCAAACGGCACGGTGGTCCGGACGAAATGGACGAGCGAACCGACCGTCTTCGTCCTCGTAAAGAACCTGCTTTCCGTTTCTCTCATGTCCCGCATGAAATCGACCGCGCCAAGTGGGCAATCCCCTATAGAAAAAGGCCGGGAGTTGTCGGCGTCGTGAAAGAGCAGGTGCCCGCCCGGCTTCAACGCCTCCTTCCAATGATGGTAGTCCCTGCGAACCGATTCGTAGCGATGGTCGCCATCGATAAAGAGGAGATCGATCGATTCCGGATCGACGCGGACGCCGGTTGAATCCCCCACGACCAGATCGACTTTTCCGTCCAAACGGAAGATCTCCAGGATCCGCTTTAAGGATTCATCCTGCTCTTTCAAGTCGTGGACAACTCCCTCCGAATGGTTATCAACGGACAGAAGGGTCGACCCCTCATCGATTGCGGCCGCCAGGAGAAATGTAGACCCTCCCTTGTACCGGCCGATCTCGGCGAGTCTGGCCTGCCGGAGGGACCCGGCGAGCCGGTAAAGGTAGGCCGCTTCATCGAGGTTCAAAAGGGCGATCCCCATATTGGCGTAGTGGCTCGCGAAAAGCCATGTGAGGTCCTCGAATCCCCGGACGACCGGCGGATCCGGATAGCTTCCGTTCTTGAGCGCGTTACGGAACGTCGAGGAATAGAAGTAATTCCAAAACAGAGCCCGGACGCAGTAGTTGGGATCCCGCTTAAGCAGAGCCCGCACCAACTCATCCCGGGTCGCCAGAGAAGAAAGAAGGAACGCTTTGTGCCGACGGCCGATGGGGGTGGCCGCCCATATCCTGGCCAGGGGCTTGAGGAATCCGAGCTTCACAGCTTTCTCCTTGCCGGCTCCGGATATCCGGCCGCGACGGCCTGTCTATCTCCTCCCACCGCCCTTTCAGATCGGGCGGAGGGATAAATGATGCCCAAAAGTTTTTCCACCTCACCCTCCAAACTGAAACGCTCTTTTGCCTGCAACCATCCCGCCTCACCCATTGATGACCGCAGCGCCGGATCCCTGGAGAGACGCAGAAGGGCATCCGCGTGGGCCTCGATATCCCCTGGTTCCACCAACCAGCCGGTCCGGCCGTGTTCCACGGTTTCCGACAACGCCCCGCTGCGGCCCGTGACGACCGGCAGGGCGGCGGCCATCGCCTCCACGACGGAAACGCCGAAAGCCTCCTGGGCGTGAGAAATCTCACCCTCGCAGTGGTGCGCGGTGAAGCAATCGGCCTGCGCACGAAGCCGATCGGCATCCGCCGGACCGACCTCGCCCGCCAGCCGGATCCGGCTGGCATAGGGGGACCTGGCAGCCGTCAATTCGCACATCGGCCTCAAAGGACCGTCCCCGGCGATGGTCAATGTCCCGTCAAGACCTCGGCTGCAGGCCAGCTCAAACGCCTGAATGGTCCGGTCAGGCCCCTTCCAATCCACCAGCTGGTTGAGGTACAGAATGTTCAAACCGTTGGAGTCACCCTTTCGAACGGGCGGCCTGTCCGGAACAGGCACCCCCAGATGTTTGACGACGATCCGATCAGACGGGGCTCCCATCTTGGTTAAACAGCCGGCGGTCCAATGAGAATTCGCGATCAGGACCACCCTCTTCGAGAAACGGACCACCGCATCCCGGTACCCCTCCCGTAGAGCCGTCTGGTCCGGCTGGCGGTGGTCGCGAAAATCGATGTTGATGTCCATGGGCCCGTGACAATGGACGAAAATCGGCTTGCCGGTTTGTTCCCATACAGGGGAAAATTTAAGGGCGAAATCGAGAAAATGGATGAGAACGGCGTCCACCGAGCTGTCCCGGACCGCCTGCTCAAGCCGGCGTTGGCGAACCGGTTGAAAAAGATCCCCAGGAATGCCTGTCCTTCGCAGCGCTCTTTCCCACAGCGGGGCCGGCTCATCCAGGTTGACTGTCCGAAAGCCGGCACTCCATTGAGGATCCCCCGGCGTGCAGGCCGCCGCGATGGAAATGTGGGGCTGCAGCCGCCGGAGACAACGGTAAAGCCACAGGTGGTAGGTCAAGTGCCAGGTGGGAATAACGACAAGAAGCCCCATCAGGCAACCTGCCCCGCGGCGGTCTCTTCGAAGCAATCGGTTTTCACCTCGGAATAAATTTCATCGAGACGACTGAAATCCAGCGGACGCAGCAGCCGCCTGACGGCGACGGAGGAAGCCAGATCGGTGCACCGTGAAAAGTGGACGGAGGGATCGGCGTCGTGCAGCCATTCGACCCGGTAGGAATGGCGGATCAATTCGATGGCGGCACCGGCGGCGGCTATTTTTTCAACCCGAATCCGGCGGCTCTTCTGCAGCAGGTAGATGCGGCGGATGGGGGAAAATGTCCTCTCCAAAAAAGAACGGGGGGGACAGATCCTCTTTTCCTGCGATGGAACCGCTTTCTGAAAGCCGGCCGGCGACTCTCCCAGAGCCGACAGGGCGTCCGGCCAAAGCCGCAACTGGAGGTTACCCCGCAGGACCACGGGCCGACCGTCCCTCCAATCAACCGCCGCCACATCATCCGCAACCAGGTCGGCCCCCTTGGAAACCATGAAGGCCGCGAGGGTCGATTTCCCCCATCCCTTGCCGCCGAGGAAAAGGACCGCTTCGTTTCCCAAGGCAACGGCGCTGGCGTGAAGGACCAGCAGACGCCGTTGATGCAGGACGATTCCCATCACCGACCCCACGATTACCTGCTGAAGCAGCGGCGGATAAACGCCCGGATCGGAATCAACCAGCACATGACGGCCGCCCATGACATGAAACCGGCCGATCCCCTTCCAGCCGATGAGCGCTTCATGCCCGGAGAAAGAAACGGCGTACGGACGTCGGCGCCCGGCAGAGGGCAAACGATCAAGCGTTCCGAACCGGATCACGACATCCGCTTCCCCGTCGGCGCGTGCCAAACCGGCGAAGGAAATGTTGGTGTCAATCACCAATCCATAAAGGGAATAACGAAACCGGCGCATGGCGCGGCGAGACCTCCCGCCCTACCGGCTCAAGAGGGGTCGCCGGTGTATCCGTCCGGCTGCAGTCCTCCCAACATCCGGGTCAGCTTTTTGACTGATCCGTGTTTTGTCAGGCGGGGTGGCGTGTAAGTTCTCCGCTCTGCCTTGTCTGCCTGCTGGCTATCCCGGCTTGGGTTTTCTCTTTTTTTGTCCATTGTGTGGCCTCCTCTTTTATGTCCGGTGACCCTCCGCCATGGAACCGTTCCAACCACAAACCCAGCGTCAGCGCCTTCCAGACGCCCATGGCGTCAAGACTGGATCCGGAATCCAGAAAACGCCTGCCAACGCGCCGGAGGACCTCCATTGAAACATACGGTTCCAACACCTCTATTTTTCCCATTATAAGACGATTCACTCTCTGCCTCTCAAATTTCGCCAGAGCTCGGTCGAAATTGGGACCGAGGTTCCCCTTTTTAGCCCGCCAACAAACCGGCGCCGGCAACACTCTGGTGAAGGCCCTCCGTTCAATGGAGCGGGTCCATCCCTGGAGGAATTTCTGCCCGGAAGGCAGCCCATAACAGAACTCGACCACCCTCTTGTCGAAGAACGGATAGCGCGCCTCGAGGCAAAAGGGGGCGGCCGTCCGATCCGCCACCTCGAGGACGAACGGAATCATCCCGCTGGTCAATCTTCTGTGGTGTTCGTCCCGGACGCTCAACGAAGGATCCCACCGCCCGCGCCGCAGGCGGAAAGCCCGTAACCGGTAACCGGTTCTCCTTTCCAGCTCCGGATGGATGATCGGCTCATGGCCGACCATTCCCACGCGTCTCGGACGGCGCACCAAATGCACCGCCCGCAGAAAGTAAGGCCGGAAACCCTTTTCCCAGATGACACGGCCGAACGGACGGTCGTGCCGGCCGGCAAAAAGCCGGCTCTCCCGGATAAAAGCGGTCCACCGCCCCCTGCCCAACAGCTCCGTTAACCGGGCGGTCGCGTGGCAGACGGTGGTGTCCCCATCCAAGCCGTCCAGCATCACCCGGACCCCGGCCTCTCTCCCGCTTCGGAAAAGCGCCCAGTGCATGAAAAGGTTCGGGGCGTAAAACGGCTCGTCCTGATGGAAAAGGAGCGAGTCCAGATCCGCCAGCGGGCTGATCCGGTCCGCCGCCACCCGATGGAGCCGCATCCCATCCGACACGACCTGGCGGCTGAACTCCTGTTCGTCCGATTCCGGGACCTGCTCGAAGGTGGCGGAAAAAACAGGCAGGGATCCCCTTCCCTCTTCATGGAAAAAGGCAGCGGCGACGGCGGCGACCCCGGAGGAATCCAGCCCACCGCTCAAGAGGACGCCGGCCTTTGAAACGCCGCGGAGGCGGCACCGGACCGCCTCCTGAAAAACCGAAAGGAAGGCCTCTTCATAATCCGCGTCGTTCCGAAAGCAGACTGGAGACGCCGAACGGACCTCCCAGTACCTGCGGAGCTCCTTTTTGAACGGGGAAACAATGAGCAGGTGTGCCGGAGGCAACCGGAGGATCTCCTGAAAGAATGTCGCCTCCGCATCCTCCAAAAGGGAGTGGAGGTAATCGGCGATCCGGGTTTCGTTGAGCCGGCGGGGAATGCCTTCAAGAGACCACAACCCTTTGATCTCGGATGAAAAAGCGAAAAACCGGCCGCCGGCGTAATAGTAGAACGGCTTAACCCCCAGATGGTCCCGGCCGCACAGGACAATCCTCTTTCTCCGGTCCCAGAGGCAAAAGGCAAAATCTCCCGCCAGGCGGCGGATGAACTCCTCGCCCCAACGCCTGTAAGCGGCTATCATCAGCCCGCCGTCCGACAGGTCCGACCCGGCAGGAAGAGCCAACTGCGAGAGCAGTTCCTGCCGGTTGTCAAACCGCGCGTCGGCGGTGACAGCCGTAGACCCGTCCCGTGAAACGGTCGGTGCCGTTCCGGCGGCATCCGCCGCGCCGCAGCGCAGCAACCCGTGGGCCAGCGCGGCCGATTCATCCGCCCAGCCGGAGACGCCGTCCGGGCAGCGGTGTGGCATGGCGCGGACCATCCGCAAGGCGGCCGATGGGTCGACTGGCTTTCCGTCCCAGCGACACAAGCCGGCGATAGCGCTCACAGCGATTCCCCCTTCCGTGGGGAACCGGCCATCTCCAGAGGAGCGAACTGCATCTCCCCGCCGTCAGAGCGCCCCATCACCACACACCAAGCGTGCGCGTGAATCCCTTTCCCTTCTTTCCGGACCCCAATCCGGACACGGGCCGAAACACCGTGGCGCTCCAGAAAGATCCTTTCGGCGATGGCTGAAACAAGACAGGTGGGCCGCAGCGGCTGATTGCGCTGGGCGGTCCGGAAAGCTCGGATCAGCTCCGGCACCGGACAGTCCGGTTCAAGGCGGCCGTCCCGGCCGTCCGAAACGAAACGCTCGACGAAGCGGGAACCATACGTGAAAAGAAAAAAGCGCGCCTTCCAGAAAGAAAGGCACGCCTCTATGAACAACCGCCGCTGGCCGGCCCGCCAGGACCGGACGGTTTTAATCTTCCGGAAGAGGTCCTTCAAGCTCGATCAGTCTCTCTTTGTGCAGGTGACGAAGAAATTCCCTCACGTCCTTTTCCAGTTCGGACCGGTCGGCTTCATACATCCCCTCGAGGCGACCGACGACCGATTCCCATCCGTTGGTGCCGGCGGCCAATTCATCCCAGATGACGCTGCCGGTTTCATTGAGTCCGTAGTAAACGCCGTTGTCCAGATTCAAGAGGACCCATTCCGACCCCAGCTTCTTGCCCATTATCTTCTGCGGTATGCGGATCGAGCCGATATTCATCTGCCTTTGATTATAGCCGCTGTCTCCCGCCCTTGAAAAGCCGGTATCCATAAGCTGCCACAACCGATGCTTTCACCACTACCGCCGTCCAGTGTCTCACATAGCCGATGGGGATCCCGAAGATCCCGGCAGACCGGTATTTCGTCCGGAGATAGGCGGGGGCCGGGAAAACCCACTTCAGGACGAACAGGATCTTAGCCGGCCATCGGGGGATTTCCCTCACATAGACCATAAAAGTCTCCCGCCTATCCGTCCAGTCGGGCCGCAGGAAGCCGGCGATATCCGGCCGCCGCGGAGAATAAAAAAGATCCCGGAGGGAAAACGGCTCCGGCTGGAAAACCGGAATCATGCCCTCTACCTCCGGCGGCAGCGGCGTGCCGAAGTGGCTCTTCAAAAACAGCAGAACCCGGGCGAGCATCCTCGGATGGTCGGCGGTCCGTATGATCCGCGCGCACAGAGGACCGTCCAATTGCCCTTCGTAAAAACGGGCTGTTTCGTCCAGATCGAGATACCAGCCCAAACGATGTTCCCCACCGGCGGCATGTTTCGCCAGATGAAACAGGATATGCGTGAAAAGGCGGGTCGGCTCCGGCAGAAACGCTTGCGACTGTGCCACTTCGGCTGAACGCGCCTCCTGCCAGATCCATCCGGCAGGCAGGCGGACCGGCGACCGGTCGGCAAACGGCTCGACATGAAGGTCGACGTGGATCCCTCTTTCCTGGTGAATGAACGGAAAGCTGACCTCGCCCTCTTCGAACCGCAGGGCCTGTTCATGCCAGCGGCTCGGCAGCGGCGACCGGACAGGCATCGGACGGTACCCCAGGCGGTCCATGAGAGCCACCATCTCCCGCCGGCCGATGCCCCGGACCATCAGATCCAGATCCACATAAAACCGGCCGGGCTCGCCCCGGTAAACGGTCTGCTGGAGCGCCGCCCCCTTCAAAAGCATCGGCTCAACCCCGGCTTGATGGAAAGCAGGCAGCAGCCAGGTCAGCTCCGAATCGACGGCGCAGGTGTAAACCTGCGATTCAACGCAGAAAGATTCTATCTTCCGCCAGAGATCAGGCGGCAAAAAGGCCTGCGCACCGCACCGCTTCAAGAGGGCGAAAAAACGGGGTTGCAACTTGTGGCGGGCGCATCCCTGCAGGAGCCGGTCCCAGTCGGTAATCCCGGCAAGAAGACGGCGGACGGCCTGATCTCCACCTCCCTGCCCTCTCCAGACGGCGCAGAGGTAAACCAGCTTCTCTTCCGGCTGCAAAGGCAGACAGCGCAGGAGCGGGTGGGGGAAAAAGCGGGTCGATCCGGCGGGCACGGCGGTCGTGTCGGGAACCCGGCTGAAACGCTGGGCCAGCCGGCCGAACCGGAAACAGAGGTGGCTCATAACAAGCAGAAAGAGGTAAGCCCACCTGCGCGAGGAAAGGAGATCGGCCATTCCGGGGAAAACCGATTTCAGCCGGCTGACCAGTTTGCCCGCGAATCCCCGGTCCCTGCAGCGGCCGGCCGGAACGATGCCCCATTCGGACCACAGGTCGCGAAAACGCCGTTGGAGGATCAAAGAGACGCGGCCTGTCCGGAAGTTTTTCCTGCAGAAGGACCGGACGTCGTAAGGCCGGTTTTCGGTCACGGCGGCGTCGGGGACAAAAACCGGATACCACCCCAAAAGCAGCATCCTCCAGGAAAAATCGATATCTTCGCCGGGCAGGAGTGACGCATCGAACCCGCCGACCGATTCAAACGGCTCCCGCCGGACCGCCAGATTGCCGGTCATCAGCCACGGCACCCCCGAGGGATCAGCCGGGCAACCGGTGTCTTCCCGGAAGAAACCAAATCCCCTCCAGTTCAGGTAACCGGCCAGGACCGATTTCCTGCCCGAAACAACGTCGGCGCCGGCAAATGCGGCGGACGGTTCCCGCTCCAGTGCGCCGATAAGAGCCGACAACCAGTTCGACGCGGCGGTGCAGTCCGCGTCGATAAAGGCCAGGATCTCCCCCGCCGCCTCGCAGGCCCCTCTGTTGCGCGCCCGGGCGGCCCCAGGGACCGGTTCCCTGACCACCCGGACCGGAAAGCGGTGCAGGATCTCCGGCGTTCGGTCGATGGAACCGTTGTCTACGACCAGGATCTCGAAACAGCCGGAGGGATAATCCTGCTTGACCAAACTCTCCAGACAGGCACCGATCGTTCCTTCCTCGTTCCGTACCGGAACAATGACGGTGACGAAAGGAACCAGCCGGCGCGGATTCACCCCGGGAAAGTCCTCCTCACCGCTTCGCAGAGGATCTCCCTCCATCGGCCGGCTGGCAGAGGGATCCCCTGGATGGACCCCTGCATCAGCACCGCCTCTTTCCAGACCCGGACGGCGCAGCCAGCGACCTTTTTGGAATCCAGCAGGATGTCTCCGCACACCGGCGCGGAGAAACAGAGGTGATAAGGCCCTCCGGCGTCGCGAGGAGCCACCCGCAGCTGCCCCGAGAGATCCGGAGAGGCATTTTCCAGCAAATCCTTCACCTGCCGGTGCAGCGAAACGGGAAGGGCGCTGACGCGAACTCCTTTCGGGATAAGGCACAGCGGGAAAGCGAGAGAATAAGTAACCTCCTGGCCGGAATGGACGACGATCCCTCCGCCGGTGGGACGCCGCACCACGGGAAGATCCTGGGAAAGGATCTCTTCGGGGAGATCCTCTTTTTTCTGCCGACGGCCGATCGAAACGGCTGGCCGCTCCCAACCGTAGATCCGCAAGGCAGGGGGGGCCCCTTTCCGGACGGCCTGGGCCAGCTTTTCATCCTCGGCCATGTTGGCCGCCGGATCGCCGGGTGGATCTAAGAGGATTCGCCAGGACTCCACTTGAGGTTCGGTTCGCGGGCGGCCTGCACCTCATCCAGCCGTGTGACCGGCATCCGGTGGGGCGCCCCTTTGACCTTTTGAGGATACGACGTCGCCTCCTCTGCGATGGCAACCAATGCGGCGGCGAACGCTTCCAGCACCTGCCTGGATTCCGTCTCGGACGGCTCGATCATCAGCGCCTCCTCCACAATGAGGGGGAAATAGATGGTCGGGGCGTAGAAGCCGTAATCCAGCAGGCGCTTGGCGATATCCAGGGCCTTGACGCCGCAGGAGGCCTTCAGTTCCTTGGCGGAGGCAACGAATTCATGCATGCAGGTCTCATCGACCGGCACCGGGTAAACGTCCCGGATGAGCGCCTTGACATAGTTGGCGTTGAGGATCGCTCCCTCCGCCACCCGCTTGAGCCCATCGGAGCCGAGGGAAGCGATGTAGGCGAAAGCCCTCACGAGAGCGCCGGTATTACCGAAAAAGGTCCGGACACGTCCGATGGAATCCGGACCCGCGGAGGAAAGTCGGAATCTCCCATTCTCCTTTACTACGATGGGGCTCGGCAGGAACCGCCGCAGCGGCTCCTTGACTCCCACCGGCCCACCTCCGGGCCCGCCCGATCCATGCGGGATGGAGAAGGTTTTGTGGACGTTGACGTGGACCATGTCGAATCCCATGTCCCCAGGCCGAACGAGCCCCAGGAGTGCGTTCATATTGGCCCCGTCCAAATACATCAGACCTCCTTTAGAGTGAACGATCGAGGCGACCTCGCCGATCCGCTCCTCGAACAGTCCCAGGGTGTTCGGGTTGGTCACCATGAAAACCGCCACATCCTCGTCCATGACGGACCGCAGGACCTCCGGGGAAATTCGGCCCCGTTTGTCCGAAGCGATCTCGACCACCTCGAAGCCGCACAGGGCGGCGCTGGCCGGGTTGGTCCCGTGGGCGGAATCCGGCACGACAACCTTGCGCCGGCTTCTTCCTTTGGCGTCATGGTACGCCTTGGCCATCAGAAGGGCCGTCAACTCCCCATGGGCGCCGGCGGCCGGCTGCAGGGAGACGGCGTCCATTCCGAGGATCTCTCTCAACTGCTGCTCCAGTGTCCACAGCAGTTCCAGAATTCCCTGCGCCGCTTCGTCGGGCGTGTAAGGATGCACCTTGGCGAAGCCGGCCAGACCGGCGATCTCCTCATTCACTTTTGGGTTGTATTTCATGGTGCAGGAGCCCAGTGGATAGAAATTCGTCTCCCCGGAAAAATTCAAATGGGCCAGTCGGAGGAAATGCTTCACCAGATCCCTCTCGGAAACCTCCGGCAGGGGAGCCGGTGTTTTCCGTAGCATCCCGGCGGGAACCAGCGTCTCCGGCGGTTTGACCGGAACGTCCAGGGCCGGCAGGACGAAAGCGCGGCGGCCGGGGGACCCGAGCTGGTTCAGCAGCGGCTCAAGAAGCCGTCCGGGGGAGTGCGGGGTTTTACCGCCGACCGGCAGGGCCGACTCCTTGCCCATTACCATCGTATCCCTTTTCATGAGAGGATCTCCTGAACCGCCTGCACGAACCGATCGATCTGCTCCCTGGACCGAGCCTCCGTAACCGCCAGCAGCCAGCCGCTGCGAAGGGATGGATCCCATCGGCGCAGCGGCAAACCTCCCAGAAACCCTTTCTCCAGCAGCCGCCCGTTGACTTCCTCCGGATCAGCCGGGAGGGAAACGGCAAACTCATTGAAGAAAGGGGCCTTGAACAGGGGCTGGACCCCCCGGACGGTCGACAGACGGTCAAGGCAGTAATGGGCCTTCTGCAGGTTCTGGAAAGCCACCTCCCGGAACCCCTCTTTGCCCAGAGAACCGAGATGAACCGCCGCCGCCAGCGCCATCATCGCTTCATTGGTGCAGATATTGGAGGTGGCTCTCGCCCGTCGGATATGCTGTTCCCTCGTCTGCAGCGTTAGGACGAATCCGCGACGGCCGTGCGCGTCCCTGGTCATACCGATGACCCTGCCCGGCATCTTGCGGATCAGCTCTTTACGGCACGCGAACAGCCCCAGGTAAGGCCCCCCATACAGGAGATCGGTCCCCAGCGGCTGCCCCTCCCCAACGACGATATCGGCGCCGTAAGCACCGGGCGGCTCCAGGATCCCCAGGGAAACCGGGTTGACCGAGACAATCAACAGGGCCCCCCGCGCATGCGCCGCCTTTTCCAGCTCCCGGACCGGCTCCAGACACCCAAAGGCGTTTGGCATCTGGACCACCACAGCGGCCGTTTGAGAATCGATCAGGCGACCCGCTTCCTTTATATCGGAGATCCCATCGGCCCTGGGAATCTCCTGGATCTGTGTGCCGACCTGTTTGAGATAGGTGGAAAGCGTCTGCCGGACTTCAGGATGGAGGGTGCCGCTGACCACCAGTTTTCTCCTTTCCGTCTCGCGCAGCGCCAGGATGCAGGCCTCCGCCATGGCGGATCCCCCCTCGTAGAGGGAGGCGTTGGCGGCATCCATCTGCGTCAGGTCACAAATCAAGCTCTGGAATTCGTACATGGCCTGCAGGGTTCCCTGGGAGGCCTCCGGCTGATAGGGTGTGTAGGCGGTCAGGAATTCTCCCCGCGAAAAGACGTACCGGACGACGCTTGAAACGAAATGCTCGTACGCGCCGGCGCCGAGGAACGAGACATGGCTCTTCGAGGTGGCGTTCCTGGAAGCCAGCCGCTCGGCCACACGCAGCAGCTCCGGTTCCGAAAGACCCGGCGGCAGCCGAAGCCGGGCGCGGGTCACGGAGGAAGGGATGCATTTCAGGAGCTCCTCCATGGAGCAGACCCCTATCTTCGCCAGCATCACCTCCTGATCCTGCTTGGTGATCGGGACAAACTCCATGGCTTAGTGGCCGCCCCCCTTGACCCAGGCGTCGTACTGCTCTTTGGTCATGAGTGTCTCCGCTTCCTGAACGTGAGCCGGCTCCAGGGAGAAGATCCACCCCTCCTCATAGGGCGATCGGTTGATCGCTCCCGGATCGGCGACGAGACTTTCATTGACCTTCGCGACCGTTCCGGAGACGGGGGCGTAAATGGAAAAAGCCGCCTTCACCGATTCCACGACGGCGGCTTCCTCCGCCTGTTTGACCTGCTTGCCTTTTTTAGGCAGCTCCACAAACACGACGTCGGAGATCTCCCCCTGCGCGTGCTCCGTGATACCGACGACCGCCTTCGATCCTTCCAAACGGACCCACTCGTGCGTTTTCGTGAATTTCAACTGGTTGAGATCTGTCATCGAAGAATCCTGTCTAATTTCCCTTTGTTGTGGTTTATCTTTTCCTTCTGTAGAAAGGAAGCGCTGCGACTTTGGCCGGAACTTTCCTGCCGTGGATCAGGACGGCGATGGCGACCCCGGGGACGGCTGCGATCGGAGGCAGATACCCCAAACCAATCGCCCCCGCCCCTTCAGGCAAAAAAGTCCCGCTGGTGACCTGTCCCACCTCCTGATCCTGATGGAAGATCGGATAACCGTGTCGAGGAATCCCCGATTCGGTCAAACGGAAGCCGGCCAGCCGCCGTTTAATCCCCTGTTTCCTCTGCCGTTCCAGGACCTCCCGGCCGATGAACGGCCCTTTGTCCCATCTGACCGTCCACTCCAACCCGGCCTCCAGAGGGGTGGTTTGCTCATCCAGATCCGACCCACCCAACGGCAGGCCGGCCTCCAGCCGCAGGGTGTCCCTGGCGCCCAGGCCGATCGGCTGGATTCCGACGCTTCGCCCCCCTTCCAAGAGGGTTTCCCAGATGACCGTTAGGTCGTCGACGGCCGCAAAGATCTCGAAACCGTCCTCTCCGGTATAGCCGGTCCGAGCCAGCCAGACCGGCCTGCCCGCGACAGTCACCTGACGCGCCGAGTACCGGGGCGTTTCAGCGCGGGAGATGCCGGCCAACCGCTCCAGCAGGGGGACCGCTTCGGGCCCCTGGACGGCCAGGGTCCCCACCGACCGGCGCAAGTCCGCCAATTCGCAACCGGGACCGAGGCGGCGGCCGACCCACTCCTTGATCTTGTCTGCGTTGGAGGCGTTGACCACCAGGCGGATCCGGTCGGGCCCAAGTCGGTAAAAGATCATCTCATCCAGGATGCATCCCTTTTCATTCAGCATCGGAGTGTACACGGCTCGCCCGACTTCCAGCCGGGTCAGATCCTGCGTGACAAGGGGATTCGCCTGTTCAACCGCCTTCGGACCGTTGAGTTCCAGGTGCCCCAGATGGGAAACATCGAAGACCCCCACCCTGGTCCTAACGCAGCGGTGCTCCTGGAGGATGGAGGAGTAATAGATCGGCATCTCCCATCCTCCGAACGGAGCGAATTTGGCATGGAGGCGGACGTGAAGCGGATACAGAGCAGTGCGCTTCAAAGTGTCAACCGTCTGCGTGATCTCTTCCGATGATGATGACATGGGGAGGCGGCTATTATATCAATTTCACCGGGAAATGGTAAGAAGCGCCCCCCTATTCCGCCAAAAGCTTCCGGATAGCCCCCTCGAAAACCGCCTTTTCATGGTAACCAACGTATTTCTGGGCAATCCGGCCTTTCTTGTCGATCAAAAAGGTCGTCGGGATCCCACGGATCCCCCCATAGGCCTGCTCGACCTTTTCATTGCTGATGGCTACCGGGTAACGCATGTCGTTGGCCGCCACAAAAGACCTGACGACTTCTGGATCCTCCCCGACGCTCAAACCGATCAGCTCGAATCCCTGCCCCTTGTAGGCCGAGTAAAGTTCGTTGAAATGGGGAATCTCGGCCCGGCAGGGGGGACACCATGTGGCCCAGAAATCGAGCAGAACCACCTTCCCCCGAAAAGATCCCAACTCGATCGCCTCGCCGTTGAGACCGGTCAGCTGGAAATCGGAGGCGGTCTTCCGGCTGGCGGCCGGCTGCACATCCTGCGCCGAATCGGCCGGCTGAAGGCCGGCGGAGAACCCGGCAATCTCGAACAGAAACAAAACGGCGAGAAACATGAAAACGGATGAAAATTTCCTTTTCACCGAAACACCTCCTCTGTTGAAGATCACAGATTAAACCGGCTGAAGAACGGAATCGACTGGAAATAAGCCGCCCAGCGCACAAACCAATTGGTGATCATGGCGACACCGACGACAACAAGCAGAAGCCCGCCCAGCCTCTCCACCACCACCGGAAGCCACCTCACCCTGTTCAGGAAACGCAGGAACTGCGATATCGCCAGACTGGTCGCCAGGAATGGAAACCCCAGCCCCAGGGAGTAGACGAGCAGCAACCCCATCCCCTCCCCCACCGTCTCCCGCATGCTGGCGATCGCTAGGATGCCGGCGAGAATCGGCCCCAGACAGGGTGTCCATCCGAACCCGAACGCCGCCCCGACCACGAAAGCCCCGGCGGCGCTGGCCGGTCTTGTTTTCACCTCCAGCTTCTTCTCCCGCAGCAGGAACGGAATCTTGAAAATCCCGATCAGGTGCAGGCCGAAGATCACCAGGATCACCCCGGCCGTCTGGCGGAGCACGGCGATCTGCTGAAGCAGGAGACGGCCAAACGCCGTGGCCGAAGCTCCCAGCAGAACGAAAACAGCCGAGAAACCGATGACAAACCAGAGGGTTCTGAAAAAAACCCGTGAAGTGATCCGGGCAGAAGCGCCTGAATCGCGAAGCTCCTGCAGCGACGTCCCTGAAATGTAAGAGATATAGGCCGGGATCAGCGGTAGGACGCAGGGGGACAGGAACGAAACCAGTCCCGCGATGGCCGCCGTTAAGTAGTTGACGTTCTCCACTTATTGGTCGCAGAGCTTCCCACCGATCGCCCAGTGGGACTTCGGGCGATCCTCAAAAACGATCCAGACATGTTCCACGGGCGTTTTGAGAATATCCACCGCCGCTTTGGTGACGACCTTGGTGAACTCTTCACGCTGCTGCCGCGTACGCCCCTCAAACATCTTCACGGTAATGACCGGCATATTTTCCTCCTCACAGATTCAACCAGTTCAAGACCATTCCCAGCAGGAAGATCTGGGGCAGAGTCGCCAGTAGCAGCCAGCCGACCGCCCTTTTGCCCAGATTCCCCCACAGGACGGAAAGCTCCGTCACGTCGGTGACGACGCCGCCCATCAGGAAGGCGAAGGCGTTGCCCAGGGCGCCGGTTCTCCTGTAAATCTCCACCGCGATCGGGGCCGTCCCTTCGGAGCAGACCTCGATCACGGCGGCGAACCCCATGGTCGCCAAAAGCCCAAGTGGCGTCGGCCCAAGGAACCGGCCCCACCAATGCGGCGGCACCAGCGCACCGAAAAGAGCGCTCAAACTGAACCCCAGAACGACCCAAAACAGGACCATATCGGCCAGATTCACCGCTCCGGCGCCGATTCTCCTGATATCCGACGCGGCCGACTGGAGCGTCCATTTCCGGCGGCGGAACCGTTCCGCCAGGTCTTTCCAGATGGAGAAATCCCCCCCCACCGAAATGGTGTGAGGGTTCGGATCGACAAAACCTTTGCGCTCCAGCCGCTGAAAGATAAACCCGGTCGCCACCGCCACCAATAGAGCCATCAGCACGATAAAAAGTCCCTTCCAACCCATCAAGCCAATGATCAGGAGGGTCAGCGCCATGCTGGCCCACGGGGATGCCGTCAGGAAGGTGATAACGGCCGGAACGGAGGCCCCTTTCTTATAAAGCTCGATGCTCAACACCAGACAGCCGTGGCTGCACGAACTGGCGAGAAAACCGAGACCCGCGGAGGCGAGAATGGTCCTGCGGTGGTGGCCGGTGAGCCAGCGGGCAATGTACTCCTTCGGCACGTAACGGTCGATCACCCCTCCCAGGATCAACCCCAACAGGATAGCCCAACCTCCTTTGTGCAGGTAATACCGCAGCCCCTCGGAAACAGGCCGAGCCGCCTCCCAGCAGGATCCGGAGGCAAAAATCGCAATGACGATGCCGGCGGCCCATGTGACCTGCCGTTTCCACCAGGGTTTCGGCTTAGCCGGCTCGCAGGCGTGGCAATGCTCCGCCGTGTGCTGCTGCAACGCAGTTCTATTCTTGAATCTGCTCGATGGAGATCAGGCGAATGCCATCCTTCTCGGAGACCTCTCCCGTGGCCGTCACGGTTTGGCCGGCCCGTGAAGCGAGCAACTGATTGGCGGTTTGATGCTCCGTTCCGACCGCCAGATAAAGACCGTCTGCCGACTTGATCCCCACAGGCAGCCCCTTCTCGACGCATTCACGCGCGCACTTCGAGTGGCCGCTGCCGCTGGCTCCATGGGCTAGATAACAGGTCATGTCAACCACCTCGCCGGTGATGGTCTCCGCCTGAACCACCCCTGAAAAAGCGAAGAAAACCGCCAACATGAAAACAACCCCCAGCATCAATTGACTATTCATGGAAACCTCCTTGTGTAAATGCCTATCTTACGCTGACTGGCTTCAACTTACAACTTCGGCCGGCCGTAGATACCCCCCACACCGAACTCATAGACCAGGCGGCCGCCCAAGTGGGCGCTGAAAACCATCACGCCGCAGGCGGCGAGAAGCAGCCCCCATGCCAACCATCGATAAGCCGTTTTCAGGCGGTCCTTTCGCAGCAACCGCCAGGCCAGGACTGCCGAACAGAGACCCAGGACAACATATCCCAGCTTTTCATGCAGCGACATCACCTGGTGAATCTCGAAAGTGTGCTTGGCCGTCTCCTGCGCCATCCTGCCGGTGACTACTGCCGCGGCGGCTCCGATCGTCCCCAGCGCCAGATTCCAGATCGAAACCCTGTGCCATGCGCTTCTCTTAAGCGCCAATGCCGCCGCTTCTATCCCGCAGGAAGTCAAAAGCAGCGCGACCGGAAAATGAACAAACACCGGGTGTAAATTCTCCATCCTTTATCCTCGAAAGACTCTCAATGACAAACGCATGTCCCTGCCGGACACCGGCAGGGGGTCGGCGGATCCTCCAGGAAACACTGCTGCGTCCGCTCCGCCATGGCGGCAGCTTCCTTCAGGGGATACCTTTCACCTGCTTTTGAAGCCACGGCGCCTTTCCCTGTTTCATCTCAAAGCGCCATTTCCAGATGAAGTAAACGACCGGGTAGATCAGGAGCTCCAGGAGAAACGACGTCGCCAGCCCCCCGACCATCGGGGCGGCGACCCTCTTCATCATATCGGCCCCGGCCCCCGTCGACCACATGATCGGCAGAAGCCCCATGAATGCCGCCATCACAGTCATCATCTTCGGCCGCACCCGCTTGACGGCACCGTGGACGATCGCCTCTTCCAGATCCTGCTGTGTGCACATCCTCCCCTTCCCGACCGCCTCATGGTAAGCCAGGTCCAGGAACAGCAGCATGAAGACGCCGGTCTCGGCATCCAGCCCCATCAGGGCGATCATCCCGACCCACACGGCGATCGACACGTTGTAGCCCAACGCCCACAGGAGCCAGACCGCTCCCACCAGGGAAAACGGGACCGCCAGCAGGACGATGCCGGTCTTGACCATCGATTTCGTATTCATGTAGAGCAGGAGGCAGATGATGAACAGGGTCATCGGCAAAACAACCTTCAGGCGCTCCCGGACCCGGATCATGTTCTCGTACTGGCCGCTCCAAATCAGGTTATACCCCTCAGGTAATTTGAGCTCTTTGGCCACGATCCGCTTGGCCTCTGTCACGTACCCGCCGATGTCCCGCCCGGTGATGTCGACGTAGACATAGCCGGCCAGCAGGCCGTTCTCGTTGCGGATCATCGACGGCCCGGAAACCAGCCGGATGTCGGCCAGTTGGACCAGAGGGATTTGTTCACCCAACGGGGTATCGACCAGAACCCGCTGTAAATCCTCCAGGTCATCGCGCAACTCCCGGCCGTAGCGGACGTTCACCGGATAGCGCTCCCGGCCTTCGATGGTGGTGGTGATGTTCTCTCCCCCGATGGCCGACATGATGACCCTCTGGACCTCCTCGACGGAGAGCCCGTACCGGGCCAGGGCATCCCGGTTGAGCTCGAAATCAACGAAGTACCCTCCCGCCACCCGCTCGGCGTAGATGCTGCGGGTTCCCCGAACATCTTTCAGGATTATCTCCAGATGGGTGCCGATCTCCTCGATCCTCTTCAGATCGGAACCCAGGATCTTGATCCCGATGGGGGTGCGCACGCCGGTTGTCAGCATGTCGATCCGGTTTTTGATCGGCATCGTCCAGGCGTTGGTGGTCCCGGGGATCTGCAGCGCCGCATCCATTTCGGCGATGAGCGCTTCATACGTCATCCCTTTTCGCCACTGCCGCTGCGGCTTCAGGACAACGACGGTCTCCATCATGGAGAAGGGGGCTGGATCGGTGGAGCTCTCCATCCGCCCCGATTTGCCGAAGACCCGCTCGACCTCCGGAAAACTTTTCAGGATCTGATCCTGTTTCTGCAGCAGGTTCTGGGCCTCGGTGACGGAAATCCCCGGCAGGGTGGTCGGCATGTAGAGGAGGGTCCCTTCCCGCAGCGGCGGCATGAACTCCGAACCCAGCCGCAGATAGACCGGGACCGTGGTCAGCACCAGGAGAACGGCCGCGGCGACCGTGGCGAACCGGTGCCGCAGGACAAACCGGCAGGCCGGCTCGTAAATCTTGAACAGGACCTTGCTGACCGGGTGCTTCTCCTCCGGATAGTAGGTGCCGACGGCGACGGTCGTGGCGAGCTTGGAGGCCCATCCCTCGGCCCTCTTAGGAAGAAACGGCAGGCGCAGCTTGACCGGCTCCATACGGGTGAAGAGCATCCGCATCGCCGGGTCGAGGGTGACCGCCAGGATCGCCGCGATTGCCATCGCCAGGTTCTTCGCCCAAGCTAGGGGCCGGAAGAGACGCCCCTCCTGATCCACCAGCGTGAAGATCGGAATGAAGGCGACCGCGATGACCAGCAGGGAGAAGAAAACCGAGGGACCCACTTCTTTCAGCGCCTTCAGCCGGATGGCGTGGTAATCCCCTTTGCGCCCCCCTTCGATCCACTGTTCCAGCCGCTTGTAGGCATTCTCCACCTCGACGATGGCGCCGTCCACGAGCACACCGATGGAGATCGCAATGCCGGAGAGGGACATGATATTGGAGGTCATCTGCATCCCGTGGAGCGGGATGAAGGCCAGCAGGACAGAGACCGGGATGGTGACGATCGGGATGATCGCCGACGGGAAATGCCAGAGGAAGATCAAAATGACGACGCTGACAATGATCATCTCCTCCACCAGCTTCTCCTTCAAGTTCTCGATCGCCCGGAGGATCAGCTCCGACCGGTCGTAGGTCACCTCGATCCTGACGCCCGGGGGGAGCGAGGACTCGATCTCCTTGAGCTTGGCCTTGACCCGGTTGGTCACGTTGAGGGCGTTCTCCCCGTAGCGCATGATCACGGTGCCGCCGACCACGTCCCCCTGGCCGTCCAGGTCAGCCAGCCCCCGGCGGATATCCGGCCCCAGCGCCACCGTGCCAATGTGACGGACCAGGACTGGCGTTCCCTTCTGGTCGGTCCCGACCACGATCCGCTCGATGTCTTCCACTGATTTCGCGTAGCCCCTGCCCCGAACCATGTATTCGGCGCCGCCGAATTCCAGAAGCCGCCCGCCCACCTCCTGATTTCCCTGGCGGATCGCCTCGACCACCGTGGCCAGCGGGATCTTGTAGGCGAGCAACCGGTTTGGGTCGATCATCACCTGGTACTGCTTGACGAACCCGCCGAGGGAAGCCACCTCGGCGACGCCGGGAACACCCTGCAGGTGATAGCGCAGAGTCCAATCCTGGAAGGAGCGCAATTCCTGGAGGTCGTTCCGGCCCGTGGTGTCCACCAGGGCGTACTGGAAAACCCACCCCACGCCGGTGGCGTCGGGGCCCAGTTCCGTTTTGACCCCCTCCGGCAGGCGGGGGATGATTTTGCTCAAGTACTCGAGCGTCCGGCTGCGGGCCCAGTAGATGTTGGTGCCGTCCTGAAAAATGACATAGACGTAGGAAAAACCGAAGTCCGAGAATCCGCGGATCGCTTTGACCTTAGGCGCCCCCAGCATGGCGGTGACGATCGGGTAGGTCACCTGGTCCTCGATGATGTCCGGAGACCGATCCCAGCGGGAGTAGATGATCACCTGCGTGTCCGAGAGGTCCGGGATGGCGTCCAGCGGGATATTTTTGATCGACCAGACCGCCCAAACCATGGCGGTGGCCGTGAAAATCAGAACCAGGAACTTGTTGTGGGCGGAGAACTCGATGATTTTCTCGATGAACCCGCCTGTGCGCAGGACCGGCTGCCGCCCGGCTTCAGGGAGGGAGGAATCACTGGCCATGCCGGTGCTGGTCTCCTTCGCCCCCGTCGGTCATCCCTTGCAAAACCGCTTTGAGACGGCTCTCCGAGTCGAGCAGGAAGTTGCCGCCGGTGACAACCAGCTCCCCTTCGGCCAGGCCCGATTTCACCTCATAGAAGCCGTCCGCCTTGAAGCCGAGGTTCAGCTGGCGGGGCTCCAGAACCCCTTGCCCTTTATCGACAAAAACGATCCGCCTGGCACCGGTCTCCAAAACCGCCTCCTCGGGGATGCCGAGCACTTCGCCGATATCGGCCGTCAAAAAAGCGTTCACGTAAAAGCCCGGCCGCAGAAACCGCTGTGGATCGGTCAGCACCGCCCTGACCCGGGCCGTGCGGGTCATCGGATCCAGGATCGGGTCGACCGACCGGACGATCCCCTCCAGTGTTTTACCCGGCACGGATGGAACCTCCACTGACACCCTCTGGCCGGCATGGACAAGCGGCAGCTCGAATTCATAAACAGGGGCGTAGAGCCAGACCTGTCCGTTTTCACCGGTTAGAAGCAGCGTTTCATCGGGTCCCTCCCATTTTTCCATCTCCTTGATAAAATCTTCACCCAATCCCAGGGTCCGCAGCCGGACCCTGGCCGCCTCCACCAGGCGGCGGGACTGCTCGATGACAGCCGGCGGGGCCGTTCGCTCCGTGGAGGCCTTCAGGGCCTGGAGATACTCCTGCTGGGCCTGGTACAGCCGCGGGTCATAAGCAATCTGCCCGACCGTCCGGATGGTCTTTGTCATGGCCCGTTTGACGACCGGCGCGGTTTTCAGCCCGATCATCTGGCGCTTCTGGGGGCTCAAGAGCACCGCCGAATATCCCCATGAGGAGACAGTTCCCTGCTCCGAAACGACGTACGTCCCGCACACGGGGCAGACCACCTTTTCTCCCGGCGCGGCGATGACCATCATGGCGCACGGCCTCCCTTCATGGAGTTTGGCGCAGTTATGCAGGACGCAGATCTCTTCGGAACTTCGGCCTGCCTGCGCCGAGGAGGAACCTTCCTTCCGCTTGACCAGCTTCATGTAGCAGACGGGACAATCGCCCGGCTTATCTGAAACGAATCCCGGATGCATGGGGCAGTAATATTCTTCCTTGGCCGCGGTAGGCGCGGCATGCCACCCCTGTGTGCCGTGGGAAAGATACCGCACGGCCATGAACCCGACCGCAATGAGCGCTATCACGATGACGGCCAACCTCGCACGACGCGTGACCTCGAACTTTCTCATGGGCTCTCTCCTTCTTCCGCCGTCTGCCGATGCTGCGGCCGCAGGGGAACCCCGACCGCCTCTTCCAGCATCGAGATCCTCTGCTCCAGATGGACAAGCGATTGATAATAAGAGCGGCGGCGCTCATTCAACATCCGGATGGAACCCAGCAGATCCCCGTACGAAACCTGACCACCCTGATAACCGGAGAGGGCCGATTCAACCGCCTGCCTGGCCTTTGGAATCAGGCCGTCCCGAAAAAGCAGAGCCGTCTCATACTCCGCCCTGGCCTCGTGCCAGTGCTCATGGATCCGTCTGGCGACGGCGTTGCGCACGGCCGTGTAGGCCTCCTGCGCCGATTCCTTGTCCTTCAGGGCCACGCGCACCCCGTATCGCTCCTTCGTCCAGAACCAGAACGGCAGCGTCAGAGCCAGCGTCAGGTCCCACGGCCCGATCGGTCCCATGGCCGGATTCCGCAGCTCCAGCATCGATTCCAGATCCGGCAGCAACTCCCGCTTGGCCAGTTTCCACTCCGCCTCCGACCTTTCCGCGGAGTACTTGAAAACCTGCAGATCCGGCTGGTTTTCCACCGCCTGCAGGAAGAGCGCCTCCGGGTCCGAAGGGACCGGGATGAACTCCGGTTCGGACACCGGCCCGACCGGGTCATGGATGGGCCGGTTCATGAGATGATTCAGGTGCGCCGCCATGGCCAGGCGGCGTTGGCGAAGGACCTCCACCTGGGTGGCCGCCTCCAGGAGATCCGACTGCGCCTGCAGCAAATCCATGTGAGAAGAGGTTCCGGCGGCATAGCCCGCTTCGGCCGTCGCCTCCGACCGCCGCAGCCACACGAGCTGCTCCTGTTGAATCTCCATCTCTCTGTCCAGGAGATAGAGATCGTAGTAGACCGTCTTGAGCCGGGTGAGGATATCCCACTCCATCCGTTTGTAATCGGCAGCAATCATCTGCGCTTCGGCGACAGCCACCCGTTTTTTGGCCGAGAGCTTGCCGAGAAACGGCAGGGATTGGATCAGCTGATACATGGTCGTCGCCCTGTTGAGCTTGACCGTGCCGCTGGGAATCTCCTCGAACTCGACGCCGATTCTCGGAGGGGGCAATCCGGCGGTCTGGGGAATTCTGGCCTGGGCCGCTTCCACCCGTTTTCTGGCCGCTGCCAAATCCGGATTGACGCGGCGGACCTCTTCCAACAGAAGCGGCAGGACCAGGGTGGAGCCCTGCTCCTGCGCCCAAACGCTGCCCGCCGGCCCGGGAATGGAGACCAAGAGCGACCCGATCAGCGCCAGCGTCATCACTCTCATGGCATCCTCAATCTTTCTTTCCGGTGACTGCGCAGGCGGGCGTCGCACCGCAGGCGGTCATTTCGCAAGCGCTGTGCAGCCGTTCCGACACCATCCGAGTCAGCTGGACTTTCTGCCGTGAATCCAGCCGACCGCGCACGGCCAGAATATGCTGCAGGGTTGCCTTTTCAAGATTCATCTGCTCCCGGCCGATCTCCTCGATCATCTGCGTCAGCATGACCTGGTCGGAATCCGGCTTCTGCAGAGCGGTCAGCAGCCGGTCTCTTGTAGCGCACAGACGCTCGCACGCCCGCTGTTTTTCAGCCAGATAACCAGCTTCCAACCCGGCCAACTCTTTCTTCTGTTCAGCCGAAAGAGCAAGGTGGCTCAACAGAGAAGCCGGCTTCCTGCCGGAAGCCAGCAGGTGGCAGCAACCGATGGTGGCCAAATAGACGAGAGCGGCCGTCGGCAGAAGGATGGCGGCCGCTATGAGGAACCGCTTCATCATGTGCGATCTTCTCCTTTCAACGAAAGATAGGCGCCCGCGAGGGAATCGTAGGGGGCGTTGCCGAACAGATCGAGGCGCAGATTCATCCGGACCCCGGCGGCCGGGGGATACGCCCCGTCACCGGACAAAGCCGCCGTCCATGTCCACAACCCAGCCAGGAGTCCAACCAGAATCCCGGCGCAAACAGAAGGGACGCCCACCCTCTTCCAGACAGGGGGCGATTGCGAGAGAAGACTGCGCCACAGCCGGAACGTGAAATCCGGCGACACCTCCACCGGCGGGTACGCTTCCTTGAGCAGGCGATCCAGTTTCTGATCAGATAGATTCATAGCACCCTCCTTATGCTTCCATCAGATGAAACGACAAAGACCGGGCTATCCCCCCTCAAAAATTTTAGAAAGCAAAGATGGCATAACCTCCTGGAACAAAAAGAGTTATTTAAATGATGTCGCGCAGTTGTTCTTTCAGAAGCGACCTGGCGCGGGCGATCCGCCTTTCGACCGCCTTGGGGCTCATCTGGAGGATTTCAGCGATCTGCTGCTGGGAAAGCTCTTCCACGGCAAACAGCAGAAGAGGAAGGCGCAGAGAAATTGGAAGGGATGAAACCGCTTTCTGGACGATGAGAAGATGCTCGGAGACAGCCGACTGCTCCCTGGGCGAAGGAACCGATAAATCCGGAAGTTTATCCAGCCAGGAGGCGGGCTCTTCTTCCTGCGGACCGCCGGCCGATTCCAGGGAGATGGTCCGGACCCCGCGGCTTTTCGCGCGCAGGAGGTCCACGCCCTTGTTGATCGTCACCCGGTAAAGCCAGGTGAAGAGGCGGCTCTTTTCATTCAGCGCCGGGGACCGCTCGTAAAGGCGCAGGAACACCTCCTGCACCAGATCCTCCGCTTCATGCCGCGTGCCCACCAGGCGGTGCGCGATGCTCACCAGAGGGCGGGCGTAACGCTCCAGCAGGAGCCGGAAGGCCTCCGGGTCCCTGCGACTGATTCCCTGGATAAGCTCCTTGTCGTCGCTCACCCGGTTTTATTTATTCAATGACATCTCCCACGATCGGCTCGACCTTGACACCCTGGCGGGTCAGGAAGCGGATCCCTTTGTCCAAATTCTCGCGGGTGCCGTCCAGCTCCAAAACCATCTCCCCGGCGCTCTCCGTGACCTTCGCCCTGCGGACGTTCGGAATCACTTTGCATTTGGCGGCCATCGTGTAAATGACCGGCTTTTTGATCAGCCGCTGCGGGAATATCAGATGGACCATCTTTTTGGCCATATCGCGCACTCCTTTTCCGTTAACAGCCGCCGGCGATGGCCGGGATGATGGAGATCTCGTCGCCGTCTTTCACGGAGGTCTGCTCGTTTTTCAAAAACCGGATATCCTCCTCGTTAATGTAAATGTTCACGAACCGGCGCAGCTTCCCGTCCGGGTCGCACAACCGGTCCTTGAAACCGGGAAATTGCCTGTCCAGATCGGCCAGCAGCTCCTGCACGTTTTTCCCGGAAGCGTTCACTTCCGCCTTGTCCCCAGTCAACTTTTGAAGCGGCGTTGGAATACGAACGGTCACAGCCATGAACAGACCTCTCCTGTTAGTTGTCCTTCACGTGTTCTTGAAACGAGCTCAAGTTCGGTTTGATCCGGATCGGCTTGCCCACATGATCCTGGACCGCCTCCTGGGTCTTCAAACCCTGCCCCGTGACGCACACCACGATCGATTCATCCCTGGGGATCTTTTTTTGCTCGATGAGTTTCTTCGCGGCGGCCACCGTAACACCGCCGGCGGTCTCGGTGAAGATCCCTTCGGTCTGGGCCAGCAGCTTGATCCCGTCGACGATCTCCTCATCGGTCACCGCCGCACCCCATCCTCCGGTTTCCCGGATGGCGTCGGCCGCGTAATAGCCGTCCGCCGGATTGCCGATCGCCAGCGACTTGGCGATCGTCTTGGGCTTGACCGGCTTGATGATGTCGGATCCCTCCTCGATCGCAGTCACGATCGGGTGGCAGCCGAACGCCTGGGCCGCGTACAGGCGGCATGTGGGCTCCTCCAGAAACCCCAATTTATAGAACTCCTTGAACCCTTTCCAGATCTTCACCAGAAGGGAGCCGCTGGCGGCCGGAACAACGATGTGCTGTGGCGCCTTCCAGCCCATCTGCTCCGCCACCTCGAAACCGTAGGTCTTCGACCCTTCCGCGTAGTAGGGCCGGATGTTGATGTTGACGAAGGCCCACTTGTAATGGGTGCCGATCTCGGCACAGAGGCGGTTGACCTCGTCGTAGTTGCCCTCTACCGCCATGAGCCGCGGGGCGTAGACCAGAGAGCCGATGATCTTGGCCGCTTCCAGGTCGGCCGGGATGAAGATCGTCCGCTTGAAGCCGGCCTTGGCCGAAAGAGCCGAAACTGAATTGGCCAGGTTGCCGGTCGAAGCGCAGGCGACGGTCTCGAAGCCAAGCTCCTTGGCGCGGGAGAGGGCTACCGACACCACCCTGTCCTTGAAAGAGAGGGTGGGGTGGCAAACCGAGTCATCCTTGATGTAAAGCTCTTTGACTCCCAGCGCCCTGCCGAGATTGTGGGCCTTGAAGAACGGCGTCATGCCGGTGTGGAAACCAACGGACGGTTCCCCGTCGATCGGCAGAAGCTCCTTGTAGCGCCAGATGTTGGGCGGGCGACTTTCGATGAGCTGGCGGCTCAACTTCCGGCTGATGGCGGCGTAGTCGTAATCGACCTCCAGGGAGCCGAAGCAGTATTCACACACATACAGCGCCTTCGCCGGGTATTCCCTGGCGCATTCCCGGCAGCGCAGCCCTCGGATGAACGTCATCGATTACTCAAACTTCTCTCTGCGGATGGAGGATGGCAGGATCACCACCTCCACGCGGCGGTTCAGGCGGCGTCCCTCATCGTCGTCGTTGGAGGCGACCGGCTGGTACTCGCCGAAACCGACGGCCCTCAACCGCTCCGGGGGAAGCTGCTCCTGTTCGGTGAAATGGTGAACGACCGCCAAGGCCCTGGCCGCGGACAGTTCCCAGTTTGACTTCCATCCGGAATATTTGATCGGCACGTTGTCGGTGTGGCCCTCCACCGCCACGGGGGAATCCGGCACGGTTTCCTTCAGGACCGCCGCCACTTTGCGGAGGGTCTCCTGGCCTTCCGGTTTGATCTGCGCCTTGCCGGAATCGAAGAAGATTTCATCCAGGAAAGTCAGCACCAGCCCCCGCTCGGTCATTGCAAGTTTCGCCCGTGCGTCGCCCAGCTCCTGGCGCAAACTCTCGGCCAGCCGCCGCTGCGCTTCCAGCATCTCATCGGACTCCTGGCCCCGCTCCCGCGCCATTTGTTGTTCCCGCATCAACCGCTCGATATCCCGCGCCCTTTCATCCTGAAGACGGTTCAATTCATCCTGCAGCTTGTCAACATGGGAAGCCAGCAGGGTTCTCGATCTCTCGGCCTCGGCGATCCGGCCGGCCAGCTGGTCCACCTGGCTTTCCAGCTCCCTCTCGCGGGCCGTTTTCCATTTCATCGAACAGCCGGTCAGGAAAACGACCGACACGGTGAGCCCTAACATGAAATAAAAGACCGGGTTTCTCTTCACAGCACCACTCCTCCCTGCAAACGCGGCATCCGCCGCTTTTCCGACCGTTTCGATTTTTCCTCCCTGCGGGGCTCCGAACCTTTGACTACCTTGACTTCGATCGGCTGGGTCTCGTAAACCTGCCCTTCATACTCCACCTTCACCGGCCCCAGCACATGGGTGCCAACCTCTTTGGGCGCCAGGGTGTAAATCAGAGTCAGCGCCTGGAGGGCCTTGCCGCCATGAATCTGGATCTGCTGGGCCTGGCGCGTTCCAACCACGTCGAAACCCTCGAACGACTTCAGCTCCACCCTAGGCGGCTGCTTGAACGCGCCCGCAATCGTTACGGAAAAGGCCAACACGTCCCCTGTGGCAACCTCGGTCTTGTCAACCTGGGCGTGGACCCCGAGATCATTTGAAAAAACAGGTGCAAGAGGGAAGACGAAAACCGACAAAAATGACAGGCATCCGACGATGACTTTTCTCATGTCCCGAACTACTCTTTCTTCAGAACTTCGACGATCATTTCACTGCACAGTTCTTGAAAACGCCTGGCGTCCGCCTCCGTGCCGACCAGGGTGCCGTAATGCATCGGAACAGCTACTTTGGGACGGATCGCCTTGGCCGCTTCAGCCGCCTCATCCGCCGTCATCACGTAGGTGCCGCTGACAGGCAAAAGGGCAACATCCACCCGCAAATCCTTCATTTCAGGGATGAAATCGGTGTCGCCGGCGTGGTAGATCCGAACCTCATCCACCGCCACGATGAAACCGACCCACTGGCTGGTCTGCGGGTGAAACTCCTTGTTGATGTTATAGGCGGGAACCGCTTCCACCATGACGGCCCCAATTTCCAGGTTTTCGCCCGGCTTCAGGATCTGGATAGCGGCCTCCACACCCCCCTCCTTGAGCTTCTGCGCCGCTTCTTCCACCGTCACGATCACCGCGCCCGGTTTGAGCACCTTGAAGATATCCTTCGGCTCGCAATGGTCGAAATGGGGATGTGTGATCAGGATGATATCCCCGTCTTTGGGCTCCCCTTCGATGCGCCAGGGATCTACGTACAGCACCACCCCTTCCCTTTCCAGACGGAAGGTGTCATGCCCTTTCCATGTCAACCCCTTCAGATAGGAGGAGCCCGGCATCTCCACCGCCGCGTGCGCGGCTGCGCAAAGGATGAGAACGGCTGTCAGGAAGAGAATGGCTTTTTTCATGGAACCATCAGTCTATCAAAGGGAAAAATCTAATGCCAGGGGAAGTTATCGACCTCGCTGTCCATCACGTAGTTCGGTTCCGCATGCTCGACAAAACGGCTGTTTTTCAGGTTCTTCACCATCTCTCCGACCGGCTTCTGCGCACTGAACTCAAAAAGATAAACCTCCCACCGGTCGGTCAGGCGCTTGGGGCTGGCGCCCAAATGGGCGGCCAGCCGGTCCACCTCGACCTGGGAGGTTCCTTCCCGGAACCGGACGATGGCCTGCCCGGCTACATAGGAAGGCGGCTGGCCCTGCGAGACGCCCGAAAGGGTTCTCTCGGAATCGGAGACCGCCAGGCAGGCAGAACTGAAGATGAATGGAACAGCCCCCATGAGGAAAAACAGGATTTTACCCATCGCGGATGTGAAACCAGTATAGCAAACCACGCAGACAGATGCCAGCGAGTGTCCATTATGAGGTGAGACCCGCCTCCCTGGGGCAGGCCAACGGTCCGCGGCGGAACACCCCGAGGCGGGGACATGGAACGCTTAGGCCTGAATGCCGTAGACGGCCCGCTCGATCCGTTCGATCCAGGTCCGGATCGACAGATCTGGAATCTGCAGGAAGCGTCCCAGTTCTCTTAAGCCAGCGAAGGTGAATAGGACGTGCACATCGACGTTGCGCGAGAAGTAGGTCATCTGCCGGTCGGCCACGGCCGAGTAGAGATCCCCGTCGTACTGGGCCGCCACGTCGATGACCGGCTCGAGCAGTTCCAGACCGGCCGAGTCAAGGGCCTGCTCGACCTGGCTCTTCTGAAAAGCATCCCGCGCGAAGACAACCAACTCCAAACGTTCACCTGGGGCGGGGCGCAGTCCGGCCAACCCCGAGAACAGCTCCGGTACTGCGACCTCCGGCCCCAAGAAGATGATTTTGTCGGTGAGCGCCCCCGCCGGCAGTTCGACCGGCCCCTCCAGCCCGGCTGAGTCGGTTTTCGGCGTGGCGAAAGCGAATTCCCCCTGATATCCCAATTCAGACCGGACGATGTCGTCGGTCCCCGCCGCCGCACGGATGGCGCTTAAGAAAAGGTCTGCCCCCGCCTCATTGGCGACGCCGAGACCGAACTTTTCCCCCACGCCTCCCAGCAAAGCGGTCTTGCCCTGGCTGATGAACGGTAAATCGGCGTACGCCTGCCGGTAAACCCGGTAGACCGACCCGACCTCGGTCCCGATCTGCCGGATGAAATCCCGGGAAAGGACGTCTCCGGCAAGGGCCCTCTGCGTGACGGTCCGCAGAACAACCCTCTGCTGCGATTCAGCCGGCACAATCTCCTGCTGGTTGACCGGGTAGATATCGAGCCCGAGCTGGATCTCCTGGCCGAACACCTCGACATCCGTAAGCCCGGCATTTCGGATCGCCCGCACATACCGGGCCGCTATCCAGGGGCCGCCCAACCGCTGCTCCACCCGAATCTCATCGGGCAAAGGGGCCGGCAGGCGGTTGTCAAGCGTTACTTCGGAACCTTTATAGAGGTAAGTCCCGTCCAATTTCTGAACGGTATGCCAACCCATCTCCCCCAAAAAGATTGGAATGCGCCCGGGAATGGAGTAAACCGGTTTGCCATCCTGGACGACCCCTACGGAAAAACCAGTGCCCAGCGTGATGCCGACCCCGTGCTGCAGCCCGTGCAGTGCTCCTTGGGGATGCTGGAAAGTGCCCACGGCTCCCGCGGCCCCATCATGCATGATCTTGACCGGGATGGGCCTGCCGAAAACTTTCTGCAGTTCCGCTTCCAGCAACTTCTTCAGGTTCACATACCGCTTGTCCCGGAAACCAATCAGCTTGGTGTTTCGGACACGGCCCTGCTCATACTCCCCGTCCCCGGCCCAGGAGACGGCCACCTCCGCCAAACGCTCCGGGGCAATGCCGTATTTCTGCAAAGCTCCCTGCACCTGATCCACCATCGCCTGCAGCCCGCGTCCCCTGGCGTTCTTGATCTGGGGATAAACCGCTTTCAGATTGGCCCATGTGACCGGCGCCGGCTGGTCGTCCGGATTGCCGATAAGACCCTGCGGGGAGAGAACGCCGGCGGCGATCTTGGTCCCGCCGATCGACAGCCCGACGTTGACCGGCGTTTCCTCCAGGCCGGCGGAAGCGGGCTGGATGATCAGCGTCTGCTGATCAACAACCGCCTTGAATTGCATGCCCAGCAAACCTAAACGTGCCACGATAGTCCCGGCGCTGTTGAGAATCTCATCCGCGGCTTCCTGCAAGGTGCGGCTGGCGAGAGAGAATCCTCTGTTGTAAATCGGCGAACCCTGGGGGTAAACAAGCTGAATATAGCCGATCCCCCTGGCCTGGAAGTCGGCCTGTTGGGCAGGCAGCCATTGGGCAATCTCGCTGATGGTGCCTCGCGTGAGCTCCTCCAAGCCGGCGGAAGCGGTCGGGATCGCGCCCAGCGCATTCAAGAGGATCTGATTCAAGGAAACAGAGGAAAAAGGATCGAGGACGGTCGACGAATCAATCCGGTTCTGGATCCGCTCCAGTTCGGCCCGGATGGCGACCGGGTTCGGGTTCGCGCCGGCTAAGAGGGCCCGGATGGAACCAAGGGCCAACGGCAGTTTGGCGTCGCGCAGTCTCTCCAGGCGAGCCGCCGCGAAAGTCTCGTACTCGGTCACATACTGCAAAACGGCCTGAACCCAGTCCCCTTCCAACCCGGCCGATGCCGCCTCCTGGAGGATCTCCAGCTCTCTGGAAAGGATGATCTTCGCCGCCACCAGGTTGGCATGGGCAACGCCGGTGTCCGGATGCTGTTGGGCCGTACCTCGCCCGGCCAGCGCCTCAAGATCCCCGAATACCTTGAACAACCAATCGACTCTCCGCGCGAAGAGGTTCACATCGGCTTTCCGCCGGACCCGCTGCCCATCGGAGAAATCAACCCCCTGCAGAAGATGATCCACCTTCCATACCAACGACTGGAAAACCAGCCTCTGCGCCAGCACGAAATTGACCTCCTCGGGGGAGGAACCAGCCGCCAGCGGCGCTTCGGCCTGATCCGCCAACCATCCCTGCAACTGATGAATCAGCTCATTGATCCGCTTGGCTTGAGTCGCCATGACACGGCTTTTCTGCTGAACCTCCTGCGCGATGTCGCGAAGCTCATCCACCACTGGCCGGGCGAAGGAAACAAACCTGTTCAGCGCCTCCATGGCCCCTTCCACGCGCTTGTCCTGCCACCGGAGGTTGCGGGTGTCCACCGGGTTATAGTCCGGTTTCCCGGGTGTGGCAAACGTGCCGATGTTGACGGCCCGGACCGCCGGCGTCCCGTCCAGCAGGGCGTCGGCGCCCGACTCCAGACGGGTCAGCACCGCGCGCCGGATGGCGATCTCTGAACCATCCAGATCACCCCGCTCAATCTCTGCGTGGAACGCCGCACGAAGCTCATCGACCGGGAAAACCCCATCCACATGACCGCGAAGCTCCTCCGCCTCCAGAGCGTTCATGAAGGTCAGCCAGATCGGATAGATGCCGTCAAGCAGGCCCTGAAGGAACTCCCTGGCCTTCTCCCTTGGGAGGAACTCCGCCGTCCCCAGAAAGAGCCGGCGGGTAACGCCAACCTCGGTCTTGGAGCCGCGGAGCCACAATTTGTACAGGTAGTAAGGCCGGCCGGGCACGCCGAACTTCGCATCCGCCGACGGGGTGTAGGAGACATGGATCTCGTATCCGCCGTCATGGATGATCCGGCCGCTGCCGTCGGGGACCATCCTGTTTCCGGCGCCGAAAACCTGGTACGCCTCGATGTTGTTGATCGGTTCGGAGACGGTGATCTGGTCCGCAGAGACGACCTCTCCGGTGACGGCCGAGATCCGGGCCGCCGTCTCCATCTGGATGCGTCGCACCCACTCGGACCCGGGTGAGAGCAGTTTGTCCGCGGTGTCCTTGTAGAACTTCTGCTTGCTGCCGGCTCCCAGCCCCACCCCCAGGTGGACCTCGGTCTTGTAAGCGGGGTCGCTGTTGAGCATCGGCGGAAGGATCTCGTTGACGATCCGCCAAAGAAGGAACTGGATCTGCTCCGGCCTGTACCAGTCCTGGTCCACCTGCTTCCGAAGCGCCTGTTTTTCCTGTGGGTCGTCGATCAATTTATCGATCAGCAGCTTGACTCGCTCGGGATTCCGGATAAAGCCGAAGGCGGAACCGAAGGCCTGCGCCATGTCCCGCACCTGGACCTTCCCCAGGATCGTTGCGGCAGCGGAACCTTCCCCTCCCATGACCGCCGTCCGGCCCCGGCCATGGATCCCCTCCAGCTCCACGATCAGGTTGTTGATCGCCTTGACGACGTTGGCCTCGCCTGTTTCAGCGGTCCGGAACTCGTAGCCGAGCCGGGACGCCAGCGCCTCGGCGACGACCGTCGTCGGACCGTTGCCCACCACGCCGATGCCGGGGATGCCGACCTCCTGCGCGGAGATCACATGGTAGAGGACGTCCAGCATGTAGCCGGCCTGCGGATCCAAGTATTCAAACGCACCGGTATTGGGATTCCGCAGGATAATCGATTTCCTGTCGCCGTCCGGGTCCGGCCCAACGAAGATCGGGGTCAGACCGGCTGCTTCAAACGCCGGCGTCATCTTCTTGGCAAACTCCTGCAGAAGACGGGAGGAGACCTCACCAGGTGGCAGCGAATGGGCGAAATCGGCCGACCGCTCGCCGACCACAATGAAGCCGGGGGTCAGTTCCCTGAACAGCGGCTGGTCCGGAGCCCGCGCCCCGCCATTGATATCAATGACCGGCACAACCCCTGTGCGGGCAAGATCCGCCTTGAGCTGCTGCCAGCTGTGCTCAAGGGACTGATCAGCGCCGAACCCTTCTTGGAAATTCCCTGTAAAGAGCTGCTTCAGGTACCGGTGGTATCTCTGACGCGATCCCTGGTAGCCCTGCTCAAGGCCTTCAATGAGCTTCTCAACTTCGGCGTTCATCGCCGGGTCCATCAGCATATCGATAACTTCGTTCACCTGCTTCGGGTCGGCCGCCGCCGCCCGGATCTGCTCGTTGAACTCCTCCGCCTTCGCCCAGGGCAGAATCTGGCCGAGCCAGAGCATCAGTTTCGTCCCCTGGTTGCCCTCCGGAATGTGGCTCGGGGTGATCTCGAAGAAGCCGAGGACGTTCTCCGTGGAATCGGAAAGAAGGGCCCGGGCCGCTGCTTCCGGCGCGGAGTTGATCCCGGTGAAAACCACGTTTACCCCTTTCTTCCGGAAAATCCGGGCCGCCACCTGGAAGATGGCCGCCCCGGAGCGCCGGGGATCCATCCCCAGGCCGATCCCCCACTGCGCCGGCATGTCGCCGGGCTTACCGCCCAATTCCGGATCCTCACGCCATTTCGGCATGTTCTCGACGAAAAGCTTCGCCACCAGCGCGAAGAGGACATTCACCACGTCATGCGGCTGGGAACCGGGATCCACCAGAATCTGGTCCGACAGGAAACCGGTCGGACCTCCCTTGTCGGTCAGCGTCAGCCCCGCCTCCACTTCCCCGATGGTGGCCCCCATCCTCTGCCCGGAGCCGGTGAGCATCGCCAGTTTGTTCCCGGGGGTCACAAAGGTAACCAGCTGTTTCTGGAGGGTTGCCCTTCGATCGGCCGTCATCGGCCCTGCGAAAACCGGCGTCTCCGGAGAACCCCATTCATTGCGGCCAACCGGGTCGATCCGGGTGGTCAAGGCATCCCTCATGTAATGGGCGGCGTAAGGACCTAAGGCGGAACCCTCCTGCTCCTGGTAGGCCTTCACCAATTTCTTGAGCGTTTCCGTCAGGTGATAGAGCCGCGTATGCACCACCACATCCCGCGCCGCCGCCGCCACCGCCTGGTTCGGATGGTTGAGCCCTTCAATAACCCGACTGATCTCGGCTGAAGAAAGGGTCTCCGCCCCGTCGGCGATGTCGTAGACCAGTCTGTAAAGGGCCTGGAGCTCCGGCCGGTTCGCCTGCTTGGCCCAGAGATTTTCCCCGACCCGGTTGCGCTGGGTCCGTATCCGGACCTGCTTGCCGGCTTTCACCGCCTCCGCGATATCTTTCGGATTGAAATTTCGGATGTCAAAGACCGGCGACAGCTCAACGCCGGCTTTTTGCAGCGCCACCACCGCCTGCCCGACGTCGGTGATTTCCAGAGGCAGAGTGGCCGCTTCAGCCATTTCGGTTTCCACGACCCGGTAACCGAGGTGCCGCAGCTCGGATGCCAGGCCGGGGTTGCCGATGACCGCCACCGGCTTGGAGGAGTAACCGGTCGGGCTGGCCGCTTCGTACTGCCAGGGAGCGTAAGAGGGAGAGAGCGGATTGGCTGCCGGCGGAATCTCTTCCAGACCGGCGGACGGTTGCCCTGCCATCCAGCCGAGCGTGGTCAGGATTTTCCGGAGCGGATCCTTCGCGGGGGGCGTGGTGATCATTCCGTCCAGATGCCCGAAAACCTCCAGCGCCCAGGCGGTTTCGAAAGGATTTTCTAGATGGTCCCCGATCCTTTGAGCCGCTTCATTCCACAGTTCTTCCTTCTGCCGGTAATTCAAGGAGGAGGTCTGCTCGTACTGGCCGAAAATATACCGGGCTGTCGAGACTGCAGGGGCCGCCAATCCCGGCTGGGAAGCGCGCCGGACGGAATCCAGCCAATCAGCAACCGCCTGGTCGGCGGCCGCCGCCGGCATCTGGTCAAAAAGCGTCTGAAGGATCATCCCCTCCTCCTTGCCGGCCTGCACAGGCGGCGCGATGATCTCCACTGACGCGCTGGGCTCAACCCGGCGAACCTTCCATCCTAAACCGGTCAACCAAGCGTTCACCTGCTCCACGATCTCCGGCCCATCCGTGGCGTCGATGTGCAGGGCCATGGAACCGCCCAAACCGGCGGCCGCCACCCTCACGGCCACCTTCCCTTTAAACAGCTGCTCGGCCTGGTCCGCGATCTCATCGAAATCCGGGATCGACCGCTCAAACCCGCCGGGCAGATCGGCCAGTTCAGCCTGTTTGGCGATCCAGGCATCGATGGCCGCATTGGAAACGTCGTTGCCGGGACTGCCGGCCCATCCGGTCTCCGGAAACACAACGCCTTGACTCTTTGGATGGCCGGCAGGCAGCTCCAGCTTGTCCTGCCGGTAATCTTCCGCGGCCCGGTCCCCGTCATGGGCCCGCCTGACAAGTTCCAGCACCCGACGAATATGCTGCTTGGCGGCCGCAAAATCTTTCCGCCTCTCGGCCGCCACCGCGGCTTCAAGCTCCCGGACATAAACCACTCCTCTTTCCACTTCAGCCAATCCGTACAGGGTCGACTTGCGCAGACCGAAAGAGATCCCCTGGCCGTGAGAGGCGGTCTCCGGCAAAAGACGCAGGAGACGGTAAATCAGGTTGTACCGCTTGTGCCTGTTCTCCCAACCAGCCAGTTCCGGCAGGTACTGTTCGATCGCGCCACCGGCGTTCAGTTCCCGCAAAAGCCCCTCCTTGTTGCCGTGCAGCAGCGCTTTTTTGATGGCCGTGGCCTCTTTCCCGGTAATCTGTCCGGCATACAGATGAGGTTCGTTCAGTGTCTCCAGCAGGAGGGCGACCGCCAACTCGTATGCCCGGCCGCTGTACCGGTACAGCGTCTCACGGGCCCAGGTCTGGACATCGGCGACTTTCGCGTCCGGATACTGCTTCTTCAGCCATGCCTCCCCTTCCGATGTGGTCAGCCGGGGAATCGGACTCTGCGCCATCAGAACCGCCAGGCCAGCCGGAAAATCGACCATCTGAATCAAACGTTCCGGGTAGGAACCGGTGACAACCACTTTATCTTTCCTGGCGTAAACAATCGCCATCGAGTCGCCGGCCCCTTTCTTCTTGCCCAGAAGCTGTTCGCTGAAGTCGATCCGGCCCAGCTGTTCATCGGTGAGCCCAAGGTCAAAAAGGCGGTTGAGCCCTTTCACCAGAGCAAGATTCAACGCGGAGGAGGAGCTGGATCCCATGCCGGCCGAGAGGGCCAGTTTTCCAGCGCTGGCGGCGTGGAACCTGAAACCGGGGCCTGTTAGCTTGGCCTCGACACCCGGAAAATCCCCCATGAGGAAGGCCAGCGCTCCTCGCAGATAGCTGTCCCATTTATCCACCGACCAATCCGGCCAACCGCCCGTTTCCATAAGATGTTTCAGGTTATGGGCGACCTCCTGAATGGCCGACATCTGATAGGCCTTCGCCGCCGCCTCTGTATGGTGCTCCATCAGCATCTCCTGATGAACCGGATCCGGGCCTGTCAAAACAAAGGAGACCGGCTGGAATTTCGAATCGGCGTTGCTGAAGTAAACGGTGCGGTCGTCGGTTTTCTGCAAGACGGCCAGGATCTCCTCCCGAGTCCCGGCGTCGATGGTGGGGCCGCCCAATCCCGGGAAGTCGGTGTGCCCCATAAAAACCCGGTCCCGACCGGGGGCAGCGACGGTGACCACCACCCTTGTCTTAGGATCGAATCCGTTCGCCAGCGCTCCCTTGACCAACCCCCGGTAGGCGTTGAGCCGGTCGTTCAAGATCTCTTTGTCGCTGCCGTACCGCTTGCGCAGGACCCCCCAGAAACCGGAGGGGATCGGGTTCTTGAGGATTCCCTGCCACTGCTCCAGGGTCAAGGTCCCCTCTTCCAGGCCGGCGGACGGCGTTGCCGCCGCGGGATGGAGGGAAACAGGCACCCAGGTGTTGCGGGCGACCCCATGGGAATCGAAACCGACGTATTCCCATCGGACTTCAGTGAAGGTCTGGTCCCGCATCCGCCAGCGGCCGTCCAGGTTCTCGCTCAACCGGCGGATGCCGTCCAAAAGTTGTTCAACCGTGTGGCCCGCCGGGGCCTGTGGCCCCTCCGGCCGGCTGCCGGGAATGGACCCGAGCCGCTGGCCGATATCGGCGATGAGGGCCTGGATCCGCTGTCTCACCAAATGGGTCCGGGGCCCCAAAGAAGCCTGATCCGCCTGCTGAATCTGCTCCAGGTCCAGGCCGACTTCGATCAGAAGCTGCTGAACCGGCGGCTCCAGATGCCGGTGGGCGATGGGATCCGCATATTCCAGCCAGCCAAAAATCTCCCGCAGGGTTTCAACGATCAGCGCCTCCACCATGTAGTCGGAATGGCTCAAGCGGGGGTGTTTGCGGATATCTTCATCGGACCATCCCTGGGCCCGCATGCTGTCCCAGATCCCCTTCTTGGTCCGGTAAATGAAATTCCGCATGAAGATCCCCGGCAGATCCAGGGAACCGCCGATCCTGTCGTTGTGCCGGCCCGGTTGTCCGTAAGAGGGATGGCCGGCGGCATTGGAATAGGCGGAGAAAGTGAACGGCAGGAGCGCAGCGCCGGGTTCCACCTCATCCTTGATCACGCTGAAAGCGCCGATCCAGGCCCCTGCCCCGATCGTCGCGTTGGAAAGCGGATAGGCCGAGCTGATCTCGACCTCCTTTCCCTGCGAAGAACCGATGAAGAGCCCGCCCGCTACATTCAGGGCGGCGGCTCCCACGTTGTATTCCTTTTTGTCGACCCGGAAGGTGACCGGGTTCTGGCTAAGCCCCATCGCGGCGGTGGAGAGGTGCATGTTCATGTAGCCCGGTTGTGTCACGCTCTGGATGAGCCAGCCGCCGATGATGTTGCCCGGAGCCGTGCTGGAGGAGATGATCAGCGCAAACGGGTGAAGGGTGTTGTTGGCGTCGATCCGGGACTCTGCGATCCCGATGAAGGAGCCGGTCGTCCCCGGGCCGATCGAAACCGGAGACCTCTGGGATCCGGTGAGCTTGGCGAAGGTCAGCCGGACATCCTGGCTGATGATGGCATGGCTCATCTTGACAAACTGCAGGCGGGTGTTCGTCAAGATCATCGAATCCTTGGCGATGACCCTCACCAGCCGCGCCCCCTCCGCAACGACGGTCTTCTTCCCTACCAGAACCGTACCGGGACCGATGAAGGCGGAGGGATGGATATCCTCCAGGTCGATCTCCCTGTCGATGCGCCCCCCTTCCTGGGTGTAGTAATACCTCTCGTCCTGGCCGATGATCCGCCAGGGGGCGAGATCAGCCGGAGCCACCTCCATTTTGTCCAAAGGAGGAAAGGCCGGAATTTCAAAATCGGAAGCAGACGGATAAAAGTCGCTCCACTGATCCCATGCCGGACGGTCGATGCCGCCGGGAATCCTCATCAACTGATCGACCGTCACCTGGCGATAAGGCGCTCCCTGTACCGGATGAACCTTCCGGTGAATCTCTTCTATGGCCGAAAGGGGCAGGTGCTGGCTTTCCCAGAATTCGCCGACCTGGCGCCAATGGGCCGGGCGGCGCATCCCGTTCTCCATCTGCGCCCAGGGACCTTCCCAGGCGCCGGAGTTCAGCAGCGCCTCATATCCCTCGACGTAGCGCCAGAATCGGCCCATCACAGCGGTGTTCCCCTGCGCTCCTTTGGCCTGCTCCTGATCCAGCATCCATTGGCTCAAGGCCAGCCCGCTTTCCAGGAGTCGGCGTGGGAGATCGTCATACCGGTCCTTCTGGTCCTCCGGAAGTCCCTCGGCCAAACGCCCCATCAATGTGAAGATCGTCTCCGGAGAATAGAGGAAAACCCAGGGAGCCAGGCCAGCTTTCCGACTCAACTGGCCTCTGGCCTCGCCCGGGATCATCTGCCCCCAGATCTCCGGACCGGCCGGACCGGTCAAACTCTCATCGAAACCGGAAACCGACAAAGCCCCCAGATGGGTCACTTCCGCCTCGGTGGAGACGGCCTGCGGGTCTGCCAGGTCCGGGAAACCGAGGAGGCGGCCGATCACCTTCGTGAAGCCGGCCACCACCGTCATCGGATCGGCCACGATCCGGCCATGCTGGCTGGTCTGCTCACCCGGAGCGCCGCTGATCCTGGTAATGACGCCCGGCGTCGGGGTACCGTCGGTCTTAATGCTCTGCGGGTTGGGGGCGCCGGCAAAGATGGAAAAGATCGCCCCGTCTCCCAGCAGCATCAGGGGCGGGACCTGCTTGGGATACCAGGCGAAGGAAAGGTTTTTCCCGAAATAGGAGGCCAGCGGGATCCGGTTGAGCGCCACCATCTCGGTGTAGCCGGTGTTCCGGATGGAAAACTGCGTGCCCCGGTAATCGATGTCCGACACCCCCAGGATGGCGGTTTCGGAAATCTCGGTGGCGGCCGGGATCTCCCTCCCCGGCAGCCGCTGGATTCCCTGCACCTGCAGATGCCCGGCCGGCGCGGTGACCAAACTCCACTTGACTCTATGGGAATCGGTCTCGTCACCGAGCTGGCTGATGACGATCGCGCTTCCCTGCACGACAGATTTTTTGCCGATGAAGGAACCCTGGACATCCGAAGACTCAACGAGGGCGGCGGCCTCCACCTCCACCCGGTAGATATAACCCTCGTAAGTGACCTCATGGTGCTTCACCGACAACCGGGGATCGGAAGAGGTCGCCCCGCTGTAGGACCAATCATCCTCCTCGTAGGCCGGACGAACAACGGCCCCTTTCAGCGCCGCCATGGGACGGATGCGCGCCGACTCCGCGATTGAAGCAATCAGATGGGCGTTACGCTGGATGACCGAATCGACGACCGCGCTGCCGTCCTTGACAACGGCTCCCGCCTCCAGGCGGGATGCTTTCCCTTCCACGGTGCTGCTGGGTGAAATATAAGCGGTGTCATCGATCTGGGAGTCCGGCACGTCGTTTCGGACCAAACCCCCGAACCAGGCGTCCCCGTTCTGGAGCTGGTACAGCAGGCGGCGCCAGCCGTTGCCCAGATCTGCCGCGATCCAACCGGTGATGGGAGAGGGCGGCATCTGCTCCAGCCCGGCGGACGGGACCCGGTAGATCTGGACGATGTTCTGGTCCAACCCGGAAACAAACCAGGGGTTCAAACCGGAAGATATGACCGCCTGTTCATAATAATGAGGAACCTCCCCCTCCGCGCCGAGATAAAAGATGACTCTCGTTCCAACGGGGGCCTGTTTGATCTTTTCGATCACCTGGGGGAAAACATTTTTGGGAATGACCTGTTCGGCCCCGTGCCCCTCCGGGTTATAGGCACCCCCGACAGTGTGGTAGATGTGGGTGGCGTCAGGGCCGACCTGAAAATCGGGAGAAAATATATTGGCCTGCATAATCCCGATCTGGGATCGGTTGACCAGTCCCAAGCCGACAAAATGGTCTGCTGCCGCGTGGATTGCCGCAAGCGCACCATCGTCGACTTCCACAAAAACCGCCTTTTTCACCTTGGCCAGGACCGCGGCGGCAATCCCGACCCGGCCGTCCCCACCGCCCAGGATCCAGATTTCAGAATTGCTGTCGAGCTGCGCCGCCGGGATGATCTGCGCCAGGGTGTCCACCGGGGTCAACCCCTGCATCCAGAACGGCTTTTCGCCCGGCCCCTGGAGCTGGTCCGGGAAGTAGCTCTTTAAGATCTGAACCGGCTCTTCCTGACCGGCAAAAATCTGCGAGCCGTCCACAACCTGATCGCCTGTCAGGTCGATGATCCCGTTTGTGGCCGCGATGATCTGCTGACCCTGCCCCGGGTCGGCATAGAGGGGATGATTGTTTCCCTCGGCATGCCGCTCGATGATCCGGACGGCGGTCAGGCCGTCGCGGGAGAGGACAACCCCCATCGGACCCTTCAGCTCCAAAGTTCCCTTTCCTTTAAAACCCTGGAAGCTGGGGCGGATATCCAGGTAAACATTCTCCCCGATCTGCACCTGCACGGCGGGCGCCGCCTGCAGCAGTTGGTTCAACCGCTGGCGGCTCCGGGCATCCCGGGAGAGGTTCGCCTCCACCACCTTTCCGTAATCTTTCGTCGCTCCGTACTGCTCCAGTTCCACCTGCAGTGGCCGGTAGGTCATCTCGGGATGCGTGCCGATGACATAGGTGGGAATATGGGTGGCGAAAAGCTCCATGTTCCGGCGCATGTTTCCGGGCAAGTCGTCCCTCTCCCGGTCGGCGTGGCGGATCGGCAGGATCAGGCCGCCGGCTACCTCCGCCGCGCGAGCCGACAGCTTCATGACGCCGGTGTTGAACCCGAACGGGTCGTTGCCGGTCTGGGCCGCCGCATCCTCCACCTGGTTGAAGGCCGGCAAGCCGGGAATCCCGGCGGCGGCGTTCGGCTCCCTCTCCGCCTTCTCGATGATCAAAGGAAGGACCAGCCCCGGAGACAGCTCCACGTCAACCAGGGTCCCGCCCACCGGGTTCGTCCGGGAGATCTTCCTGGTGACGATCGGGGCGACATCCAGATCCTTTCCGATGGTCAGGACCCGGGCGATGAAATCGCCGGAGTTGAGAACCGGATCATCCCCGTAAAGGACGAGCCAAGATTTTCCCGCCGCGAACCCTTCCTTCTTTGCCAGCTCATAACCGGCTGAAAAGGCGCCGTAGGTGCCGTTGGGGTTCCTCAAAAGGACAGGCCTGCCCTGCTCGTCCGTGGTGGTCAGGATCTTCCCTGAAGTCGTGTGAAAGCTGGGGTGGGTCTTCTGTTCGGTCACCCGCACCTTGACCCGTTTAGGATCGACGAAGCGGCTGTTCTTCTTGATATCCCCCTGGACCGCCTCCATGCTGTCGGGGGAGGCGACGACAACCACCCGGACGTTCTTGGCGCCGACCAACCGGGCCAGCTCCGAAATCTCCTCCAAAGTATGCACCACCGGGCTCGTCCCGGAGGGTCCCACCATGACGGTCGGCTTCTCCAAACGGTGGTTGCGCTCCAGCTGTTCCCGCAGCTTGGTCCACAAACTTCGCTTAAAGCGGGCGCCGCCGCCGCCTGCAGCGATGACAATGACGGTGTTCTCCAGATGCTGCCGGACCTCGTCGGCGTTCCACAGGATAGGGTGGGATTCCCCGATCGAAATCGTCTGCGGCGGCCGGTAGGCCGAAGGGTTGAGCCCCTCGACCATCGCCTGGACCACCGGTATCGGCTGGCCGAGAACCTTGGCCAACAGCTCATAAAGGGTGTACGGGGGATTGATCGAATTCTGGGCGTACTCCACCAGGCGGGCGAGGGTCGGTTTGTCGGCGAGGCGGCGAAGCTGGTCCCCGAGACGCTTGCGGTCCGGCTGGGAGAACCCGCTCCAGCCGTCGATCAGCTTGGCGGGGGTCAACTCCTCCAGGCCGGCGCTGGCGGCGAGCCGGCCGGCGATCTGCGCGCGGCTCACATCGCTTTCCGGTTGCTGAACCCGCAGGGTCTGCCCATCAGCCGAATGGGCAGGAGCGGACCAGACGGATGCAGGGCACGCCTGGGTCACAACAAGGGCGTGCATTAACACCCACGCGATCAGTTTCACCGCCTGGTTGATGGATTTTTTTTCTGTCATGCGTTCCGTCCCATTACGCCTGGAGGGCCAATGTGGCCTGGTCGACGAACTGTTCCCAGACAGCCAACGCTTCCGATACCAGCTTGATGCCAAAAAGGTTCTCCAGAATCTGTTGGAGGGTCATCACAATCCGCCGCGTCACCCCCAGTTCCACCACCTGCCCGACCCCGTAGGCGGTGGAAAGCCACTGGGAAGCAGCCCGGGAAGCGGCCTCGACGGTCGGGTATTCCCCTTCCGGCCCCGCTTGAAAGATCGAGCCGGAGGTGATTCCCATCTCCTGCAGTTTGGCTTTCTGTCCGTCGGTGGCGACGACAAAGACGACCGGAACCGGCTGGCCGTCCGGAGTAACGGCCCGAGTCAGGGCCACTCCGTAGGCCAACCCACGAGGATCGGCGGTCCCGGCAATCACTCCAATAGAGGGAACTTCCGTCTTCGCCGATGGCAAAGAACCTTTGGCGACAACCCAGTCGGCAACGGCAACCGGCTGCCCTTCCAACCCGGCTGAGGGAGCGGTTTTCAGATCGGTCCGGACGCCGATGCCGGTAGCGCCGCCGCTGGGCTCCACATCGATCACTTCGCGGCCGCCGTTGTACGCGGCGAACCATTGCTTGGCCGCCTCATACGCCTCGGCCACAACACCGACGGCTACAGCGCCGCCCAGACCGGCCGCCATGATCCGGCCAGCGGCGGCGTTTTCGCCGAACTGCCCGTCCATCGCCGTCTGAAACTCGTCGATCATCGCATCAATTTCCGGCAAGGACCGGAAGAAGGCCTCCGGCGGGTTGGTCTGGCCCCACGCGGTCGGCACCAGGGTGTCGCCGGGCCCCAGCGTCCAAACCGCCCTATCCCCGTCATGCGCCTTGCGCATCAGCTTAATCAGTCTGCGGGTGTCCCCCGCCTTAGCCGATTCCACATAATCCAACCCGCGCCCGATCTCGAAAATCCCGTAGGCGGCCAGCTGCCGCAGAGGAATGACCGAATTCAGACGAAGCGCATGAAGCTGCTGATCCTTATCCGGGGCGTCGACCGGAATCTGGTGGGCCCCCAGCGGGGTGAAGCCAGCTAAGAGCCCGTCGAAAGCCTGGAGAAGGTCGTTGCTATTGGGAGTCTGCTCAATGGCCTGCCGGAGCTGTCCCAGCGTCTGATCGTTCGGGATCAGCTCCAAAAGGCCCCTGACGAATTCCCCTCGCGCCTGCGGTGTGGTCCCACCGACCATATCCGCGTACTGCGGCTTCGTGATCACGCCCGCCTCTGTCAACTCCCGCAACAGCCCGAACGGATGCCCCGCCGGCTCATGCATTAAAATCGATTCAAGATCCGCCAGCGCTGTGTCGACGCGTGCCTGGCGCCGCAGCCAAACAGCCGCCAAAGAAGGCCCCATGCCGGTCATCGATTTGATGAAAGCGGCGAAGTTTTTCACCTGCGTCGGTTGGTCAGGGGCGTCGATCCGCTTCACGCCGGAATCGACCACAAAAAACCGGAAATCGGAAGGCAGTTTGACCGTTTCGCCCTGCTCTTCAGGGAAAGATTTCAGCACCGAGACCTCGCCGACCCGCCCCATATTGATGGCGGTCATGTCGGCGGTGCCGGCCCGGTCGCCCACGACGTAAGCGGCGTAATCGAGGTCATTGAGCCCCTTCCCGCGCAGGCGCAGGAAGGGGGGCAGGAACTGCTGGATACCCCGGTAAAAGACCGCCGGAAGGGCCGAGGAGGAGGAGAGCCCCTTGCCGACCGGAAGGTCGCTCTCACCCAAGAAGAACCGGATCCCTTTGCCTTGGAAGTAGATCCGCCGCTGCCCTTGCGGGTCCAGCATATCGGTCCGGATCAGGGCGATCACCGCTCTGGGCAACCCATGCCACTTGTCGGCATCCGCGTGGGCCTCGGCCCAAGCCAGCCAATCCGGACGAACCGAAGAGATGCCGGCCGGCGGCAGGGAATCGGGGCCGTTCAAGTTGAATTCATAGAAACCATACTGCGGATCCAGGTTGTCGGCCACGACGCGACCCTGTGGGTCCTCGATCACCTGCGTCAAGGCCCACATCCCGTAGTTTGTGGCGGCGTTGATCGTCTGCCCGCCGATCCCCCGAATATCGGAGTGGCCCATGAAGAACCGGACCCGGCCCGGCGAAAAGGAGAGGGCCACCCGGGCATCCGCCTTGAACAGCGGCTCCGCGGCGTTGCCCCCCAGGGAAACGTTCCGGGCGGCGGCTTCATCCACCAACCGCCGAACACGCTCGATTTCGACGTTCAATCTTTCAACCGGGACGAACCGAGAGAGGGCCGACCGAAACCCACTCTTGACCGGGTCGGCCAGAATCTGCTGCCACTGGGAGAGGGTGAAGGTCTCCGTCATTCCCCGCATCATGGAGACGCTGCTGTCCAGGTCGTATTCGCCGACCGGCCCGCCTACGGCGTAAGGGATATTCATCCTGCTCTGGTGACGCAGGAACTCAAGCCAGAGTTCCGAACTGGGGCCGACCAGCCGGCCGCTTTCGGAGGACTGGTCCAGAATAAGATCGGGAATCGGCTGCTCGCCGTTGTTGACCCCTTCTAAGTAAGCGATGGCCTGGGTCAGGTTACTGACCGCCTCGACATGGACCCAGGGATGCCGCCGCGCCATCACGGTCAGGATGTGTCCGCGCACGACCGGGTCATCGCAGATGACCAGCACCCGGCGCAGGGATTCGGCCGCGGGAGACCAAGGACGCCCCGGCACGGTTAAAGAGGACCAGAAATGGGAGTCAGTCACCGGCGCCGGCTGGCTCTCGATGGGGCCATCCTCCGGAAAGGTCACCCGCTCCCCGAAGACCAGGATGCCGGGCCGGGCGTTCATCTCCACGATGATCCCCTGGACTCCGGCCTGTGGGCTGGATTCAAGCACCATATCCACTCCCACGATGCCGATGTCGGCTCGACGGGCCGCTTCCTGGGCCCTTAACCGCAGCGCCTCCCAAACCCCGGCGGTGATCGAGACCGGCTGACCGGTCTCATCCCGCAGGTCGGCCAGGACCTCCTGCAGCGGCTCCACCGTCCCTCCCTGCCCGAGCGAAGCGATTTTGCCTCCCGCCTCGCCAACCACGGCGGTCGCGGTGGTCACACGCCCGTTGATCACGTTGAACCGCAGGACAACCGGCCTGCCCTGATAGGTCACATTCCCGCGGAACGGACTGATCAGGACGCCGCTCTTTCCCTTGAACGAATTGAGGTAATCCAGCACACCGGAGGCATCCTGAAACCACCTCACCCCATGGCCTTCGGTGCCAGGCGTCGGTTTGACAATCACGCCCCGCGGACTCTGTGCCAACACCTCCCGTGCGAATGAATAACGATAGGAGGAATCCATCCCGGCCGGCATCACCCGGACCAGCGTTTCGGTCATGTCAGCCGGCAGGTTCTCGGCGATCCATCCCTTGTCATCCAGACGCAGGCCGGATCGCAGCGCCGGGTTGATCAGCTGGACGCCGGCTTTTTCAAGTCGGTCGTTCAATTGCTGATGCCGGCCTGGCTCATCGTCCGGGAGAAGCTCCACCACAAAAGCATGGGTCAGCGCCACCGGTTCCTGGAATGAGACCTCGACAAACCGGCCCGCCTCTTCCTTCCAGACAACCGCCCGGGAAACCCTGCCATCGGGGGTCAACCATTCCTCATGGACGCCCACGACATTGACAGGGGCGTTACCGCGGCCTGCCGCCCAGGGATAAATGTGATGGTTCATCACGGCCCGCTTGCCGGTGACAACACCGAAGGTCAACAGGTGAGGCATCAGCTGTGCTGTCGCGGCGGCGGATAGCGGTTCCGGCAGGATATCCACCTGGGGCGCCACAGATTCGGAGAGAATCCGGTCCAGCGTCAGCTCGGCAACCCGCCCCCTGTAGACCGAGTCGCTCAACGCTTGGTCGACTTGTTCGTGGGTCACGGAAACCCCTACCCCCTGCGGGAATTCCTGAACGCGAGCCGGATCGGCCAGCCATTGGTTGATGCGGTCCAGCAAAACCTCCGGGGTTTCCAGGCGGAGCGACTCCATAGGGGCCGCCATGGCACGAAGGGCCGCCTCCACGAAAATGCGGCTCATCTGGGCCGACCCGATGGTCGCCGCGCCGGCCTGCTGAACGGTTTCGACGCCGTGCTGCATGGGGGTGGAGGTTGCCATCAGCGGCTGGCTCGCTGTCGGCGAGGTGACGGACGGCGGCACGAACGGGTCCGGCCCTCCCCGCTGCGGCCCGCCCGGCCCGAAATGATCATCTCCGAATTTGGCACGCAGGAACGCTTCGCCCGCGGCCAGGTAATTGTTCAAAACGATCCGATCGCTGACCCCCACGCGGGACCAATCCATCGGCTGCCCCAGCGCTTTCGCCCGGCCCCTTTCATGCACCTCTTCCCGGCGCCAGTAGTTCGGCCACAAACCGATCCCGACGTTCGGCTCCAGCAGCCAGAATTTGAATCCCAAGATCTGCCCTTCAAAAATCTCGCCGGTGGAATCGGCTAGCGTGAACCGGCTTGGCGTCCCCTTCTTCGGATCGCCGGGGATGACATCCATCACCCTTGCCCCCTGCACCGGCTGGCCGTTTTTGGCCCAAATCGGTTCCGGCAAGAAATCCAGCATCAAGTATCTCGGCCACCAGTACGGCACCCCGACGGCGTCGAACTCCTGAGGCGGGTGGCCGTATTTCTGGGTGTAAGCCGGTACATAGACCGTGTCCCAGTAATGCTTGGCGTACCTAGCGGTGGCGGCCATCACCTGCCGGCCGGCTTTTTCAAGCTCCTGGATAAAGGTCTGCCGGAACTCCGGCCGGACCATCTCCGGCTGAAGCATCTCCAAAGTCCCCTGACGGCCGACGTTAGTGGCCACCTGCAAGCTGTTCAAACTGATCCAGTGGGAGGCCTGCCAGTTGGCCGGATCATCCAGTTTCGCTAGATCCTTCGGCATGCCGGCGGACAGAATCACGCGCAGGGTGCCATAGACCCAGCTCTTCGGATGCCGCTCCAGGTTGACCGGCACCGACCAGTCCCTGATCTGCCGCTCCACGAACTGCTCGATGGCGGTGGGGTCCATCCAGGACAACGGCGTGACGATGATCGCCCGCTGGATCGTGACGTTCTGTCCCTTGGAAACCTCATAGATGAAATCAACCGCTTCCTGCAGAACCTGCTCATCCACCTGGCCGTTGACGAGGATGTCGAACCGCTTGAAGTTCCTGGCGCCGGACTCTGCGGACCCCTTGGCCACGATGATGCCGTGCTCCTCGGCGAACGGCCGGACCAGATCCCTGATCCGCTGCTTCGCCGTGGCCATCGGAAGTTGCTGCGTGTCCTGTGCGTGCCAGTCGACCTCCGGCGGCAGGTTGACCCCGGTCTGGTCCGGAGGATTGTAAGCGGATGGATAAAGAGACTTGTCATAAGTGTACTCGAAGAGAACCGGCGATTTGTCGGTGGCCGGATAACCGACCTTGGCCAGCTCCAGCTCCTGGTAATGGTGATGGAGAGCCACGACCGATCCGACGGTGACCGGCCTGGCGAACCGGGCAGCCACCCGGATCCCTTTCGGGGTGATCCGGCCTGCTTTCATATCCGCTGCGATCTGCTGATCGGCCTCCGTTGGACTCATTCCTTTGTAACGGATCAGGGCATGCCGGTACCGGCCCGGCGTCAGCCAGAAATGGGCGTCGCTGATCTGCAGAACCGCCCCTCTGGCTCCCGCGGGGGTGGCCACCACCCCATCGCGGGTGATGAAGATGTTCTCGCCAAGATGGCCCGCCTCCATTAAGGCCCTGGAATAATGGGTCCGCCCCACACCGCTCAAGAAGGCATGGTTCACCTTGCGGGAAGCATTGAGGATCTCCGGATCGTCGGCATCCAGGTTCTCGAAGGCCACGGGGATCGCGAAACCGTCGTTGCGCACAAAGGCCAGCTCCCGGAACTGGCCGTAGGCCCGCCACAACCGTTCATAACGGCCGGGCGCGCTGGCGCCGACTGCCTGGACGGTCAGCTGGTCCTGCTCGGCGGAATCCCCGATCTGGACCCGCCCCAGCAGAAGATCCTGATCGGCGGTGGAAAGGTCCTTGAAGCCGGTCTTGTTCAGGAACAGGTACCGAAAATACTGGTAAAGGACTCGGTGATGGCTCCAGGAGAGGCCGTAGACCTCCTCCCGGTGCTCCGGCTTCAGGACACCGAGGTCGTCATAGAGGCCGACAAAGGTAGATGCCCTCTTTGGATCAAGAGCCCAGGGGTTGTATTCATAGAAATGGTCGTCGATCGTTTCCGCGAAGAAGCCGGCGGCGGCTCGATAAAGGAGGCGCTCATCCACATCCTCTGCGGGCAGGACCAGGAAATCGGCGGTCCGTTCCAGGGCCAGCGAGGTGTAGAGAAGCTCCATAGCCGCCAGAACCGCGGGCCGGTTGGCCTCCCCGGCCAGCTCGAAGAGCCGGGCCAGGATCCCCGAATCCTCGTAAGTCCCACCGAAGGAGTTCCATACCCGGGAGCTCAACTCCCGCCCCTGCGTCAAGGCGGCAATCTGACGCCGGATCCGCTGGCGCTCCTTTTCATCCTGCACCAGGTCCTCGGCCAAGCGCCGCAGGACCTGCACGGTGTGCCCCATCACCACACCGACCCGCCGGTGAACCGATGAGGAATCGACCGGAACGCCGGATTCAAGATCCCCGATGATCGAGAGAACGTTCTGTCGGCCTGCCTGCAGAGCCCCATCGACCTGACCGATGGCGGTCAGCGATTCCACCGAATGGAACCCCTGTTCGCGCGATCTCACGGCCGCCTGGCGGGCCGCCTGCAGAGCCAGTCCTTTTCGGCGGGCCACCGCTTTCTCCACCACCGTCTCGCTGGCCTTGACCGAGAACATCTCCCCTTTCCTTTCGGTCAGCTGGATGGCCGCGGCGGTCAGCTGCGGTTTGATTAGCAGGGCCACCAGTTCGCTCTCCTCGAGGCCCGCGGAATTGTTGACACCCTGCATCCTCTTCTGCGCGGTCCGGATGACGCCAAGCACCTCTTCCTGCTGCGCTTGGGGAGCGCCGTTGAGCAGGAAGAGCCCGCCGGTGGAAAGCCAATGAACGACGCCGAATTGCTCGGCCGGCATGCCGGTGGCGATATCTTCAAACGCCTGGCGGATGATCCGGTCCCTTGATTTGAAGCGTTTGTTCATAAGGAGTTGCTGCTCATACTGACGGGCCAGATCGGCCTCGATGGCGATCTTATCGGGCGGGAAACTCTCCCGGTAGGCGGCTTTGAACCGCTCGATCGCCTTCGGCAGATCTGCTGTGCGGGCGTTGGCCACCCGGCGCAAAACTTCGAACAGATCCGTGGCCCGGCGCTCCTGCCGGATCACCTCATCCCGCAGATCGGTGCCCAGCAAAGGCCTGAACTCCTGCGCCCCCCAGCCGAAAGCCCGGTAAACCGATTTGCGGCCTTTCGCGTCCCTCTGCCGCCAGTCGGCGATCGGCCGACCTTCTGAATCCACGCCCCGGCCCGCCGCGTACCAGAGCATGATGTCCCGGTCGAACCAGACCCGATGCCGCCCCTGCGCGACGAAATCCAGCGTGCAGAGGGCGCTCTGCGGACGGCCGGTCAGCATCAGGTCCCTTAAATGGGCCGGGTCCATCTGCATGATCTCCGGATGGGTGACGGAAAAGACAACAACGTCCTGCCCCTGCAGATCCCTCTTGAAATCGTCCCCCGGTCCCCTCAAGCGCAGGACCAGCGGATGGATCTGCCCGCCGATCGCTTTTTTGATCAGATCCTGTTCCGGTCCGGAGAGATCGTTGAGCGGGATCCATTCTTCCGGAAACTGCCGCCGCAGGACGGCGTTGGCCCGCATCTGCTCCACCGAGATCCCTCTCGACTGAAGCAATTCCTGGGCTTGGGTCGCCTCGTTCCCCAAGAGGGTGGCGGTCTCGGCGCTGAACCCAAGCAGGTCTTCGGACGAAACACCCGGCACAACGGTCACGGTGATGTCGCCGACGGTGGTGTGCGGCGGGAAGGCGGCTTTCAGGCGCTTGATGATCTCATCGTGCTCCGGAGCAAACTGATCCTGCCCGACGAATTCCCTGGCAAGATACCGCGTCACCTTGACGTCTTCCGGGTCATCGGAATCGGGCCGGAATCCCTCCCAGCTCAAGCGGGCCAACAGCTGGCCCTCGGCGTTGAGGGACAGCGCCACCTCCCTGCCGTACCCGCTCATGATCATGAAGGCCCGCATCGTCCAAGAATAGCGGACGTCCGGCGGGGGGGCTTCGTCCTCGTCCCCCTTGTAGGTGCCGAAGAAATGGACCCGTAGCTGCTGCTCGGGAACCACGCCTGCCTCCGGGTTAAGCCGCCGGGCTTCCGCCGCCGACTCCGGGATATCCCGGGTCATGCTGAAAACAACGGAGCGGTTGACCTCCTCCGCCGGCAGAGTCAAGCTTCGGTCGGCCCAGTTGCTCCACAAGGCAGCGTGCAAGTTGCTGCCGTGGGCCAGCAGGGGGCTGGGCATGCCGGTGGTCTGGAGGATCTGGGACAGCTTGGTGATATGGAAGATCACCGCCCCGCCGGTCACCTCCACGTAAGAGGAAAAGATCTTCTGAAGCTGGCTCGCCTCGGCCGGTTTGAAGATCGCCTGCAGGGCCTGAGCGGACAGCAGCTCCTCGACCGCCCACTGCTCCCACTCGCCGGTTGTCTCAAAATCCCCCTGCCTGGCGGCGATACGAACTATCATCCTCTGGACCACAGGATGCAGATGGGCCGGCACGCCGATCTGGGCGAGCTTCCTAGAATCCTGGAGGGTGGCAACGAAAAGCTTGAACAACAGATCCTTCGGGATGCAGTAGCCGGTGGTGGGCCCCGCCGAATAAGATTCCGGCTCCTTGACGGCTGCCACCGGCAGTCCGCCCCGCTGGTTGAACTGGAAGGCGAGATCCTCGATGTCCCCATATCCCAAACGGGTGACGAAATAGGCCTGCACGTTGCGCACGGCCCGAATCATGGCGGTCCACTGGTTCTCGGAAACTTTCAGGTTCTCCGCCTCTTTCACGGTCCGGATCTGCGGATTGAAGTTCATCAATTCGTAAAAGCGCTTGGCGTGGGCGGCGGCCAGCGGATCGGCCACCCCGACCCACTGCGGCCAGATCTCCACGGAGGCCCGCTCCCCCTTGCCGAGGTTCACGCGGCTCGGGGCGTAGATCAGGTGGTACCGCTTGCGCCCGCCTGTCGGCCGGAATTTCCCGTCCTTGGTGTCCAGAGTCGTCCCGCTGGAATAGGCGTGCCGCGGATCGCTCATGGCGGCGTGGAGGTTGTGGGCCGCCACGGTCTCTCTGCGGGCTGTGGTCCTGCCCAAGGCGGTGTGGGCCCGGTACCAGTGCCGAAACCGGTTTTGAATCTGCAGGGCCGGTTTCTCCTGATCAAGCCGGTCCAGCGCCTCGCGGCGGGCCAGCCACTCGACGGTCGCTTCGAACTCCCGCCGGTAAATCTCCGATTCCTGGATCGCCTGCGCGATTGCCTGCGTTTCGGACTGGAGCTGCTGAGTCAGCTGAGCGACCCTTTTCACGAAGTCCGAATCCAGCTGGTTGCGCTGCCAAACCTGCTGGCGGGCTTGCGCCTGGAAACCGGTCAGCGTCGCCGCGTTGCTCAGGAGGTTGGCAACCCACGGAATGTTCGGCTGGGCGGCATTGAAGGTGAATGTGGTCCCCTGCGCCTGCGCGTCCGTCTCGGCCAGCTCGATCAGAACCGCCAGCCGCGCCACCTCCTGCTGGATCGGCAGATGGTCCCCGACAACTTGAGAGATCGCCTGGGGGCGGGTCATCCCCTGCGCCTCATACTGGGCGACGATCGGCTCATACCCGAACTCCTGGATCACCCGCCATCCGATCTCCTGGATCAGGCGGGCATACCGGCGCTCTCTCTCCTTGACCTCGTTTTCAAAGTCGTTGGCCCGAACCACATTGCGCAGCGCCATCTCTTCTTCCAGAACGGTCTGGATGAACCCTTCCACCAGGCCGGGCGCCTCCGTGGTCAGAAGATGGAAAGCCGGCAGAGGCCTCTGCCGCATCAAAGCATTGGGCAGAAGCCGCTCGGTTTCCTTCTGGAGAGATGTCGAGGCCCGATCGGCCCGGCCGACGGCCTGTCGGGCCCGGTCCGGATAATTTCCTTTGGAGGGATCGCCGATCACCTCAAGGCGCAGCGCCTCCATCCGTCCAATGAAATTCTGCCGGCTCCACGCCTCTTCAACACGGGCTTCGATCTTCTCGGCCCGCTTGTTATACTCGGCGGCCAGCCAGGCGGCGACCCGGGCAACCTGACCCAACAGACCTTGCTGCTGCGGCGCCGATTCGGCGAGGACCTGCCGATAAGCGGCCTCCGCCGGCAGCCCGGTCTGGATCAAAAGCCGCGCCGCATCGGCAAGGGCCCCATTGGACAGAACCACGACCTCGCGGGCCAAGGCCAGATGTTCGGAGTCAATCGTCTTCTCGATGTTCTGGGCCCAGTAGTCGGCCATCTGGCGGATCGTCTGCTCCAACCCCTCCTGATCCACCTCGAAGACAGTCACATGCTTGCCGTCCATCTCAATGGTCCGCTCATAAATGAACAGCGGGGCCGCTTCGATGATGTCGGTCGCTTCGGCCACCCACTCGTAGCTGGGGCTCATATAGGTGTTTTGTCCCCCCAGACGGACCAGCTTCCGGAGGGCCTCCTCCTGCTCCGGTTTCTCCTCCAATTCGTTGCCCTTGAATTTCTCGGATCCGGTCCTGGAAGGCCTCTGCATCAGGACGCTGTAGGCGGCGGCGTACGTTTCGGCCTTCAGCATCGCCTCTTCCAAACGGTTGATCGCCAGCGCCACCAGTCCAGATTCGCCGGCAAAACGGGAAAGCTCCTGTTGGGCCCGGGCGAAACCGGCCGACACATCCTCCCGCTGAAGCCGCCGGCCGATCCCCTCCTGGGACGTCTTGACCGTCCTCTGCTGGGACTGGCGCAGGGCAACCCTCGCCTGGTTATAGAAGATCTCCAGGTTTTCACGCAGCTGCTGCAGGGCCCCGCTGAACTGGGTCATAGCCACTACCGTGCCCGGCCCGAAGATCAGCTGGCGGATTCGGCCGGTGCCGGGTCCCAGATGAGCCAAAAGCTCTTTGATCTGGCGAACCGATTTCGTGAGCTCCCCTTGAGCCCACGGCGGGGCTGTCTCGATGACCTGCTGAAGTTCCCGCTCCAGAGCGTGCGCCTTGGCGATCTCCATCAGCGCCTGCGCCGCCTCGGCGACATCGGTCGTTTTCAAGGCGTAGCCGCTGTTGGCGAAAAGAAAGGCCTGGTTGCCGAAGGCCCGGCTCTCCCGTCCGGCCAAAAGGACCGGATACGGGAACTCTTCCGGCAGCCACTGCTCCCGGACGATCGCCCCCACGCGCCTGGCATTGTCCGCCTCCACATCCCGGTCGAAGTTCCGGATGACCTGATAGGAGGCCTGGCGTTTCTCCTCGACGTTTTGGATCTCCATGGCGCGGCGGAACGCCAGCCGGTCGTACGGCAGGTCGACCATTGTCTGTCCCATCATCCAGGAAACCCACCGGTCCCGGTGGTTCCGGACCGCCAGCATCCGGCCTTGCTGCTGCGCGTCCGGCTCTCCATCCAACCGCTCCTCCAGCGTCAAGGAGTCCACCCCGGCGTATTCAGCCAGTTCCGGGGCGGGCAGCCGGGTGGCGTCCTCCAGAAACAGCGCCCAGGTATCGCCGTGGTCGATCACCGGCGTCCTCAAAACGGCCTGGAGCTGCTGCCTCTCGGCGGTTGTCATGCCGGTGTAAATGTTCAGCACCAGGTGGGCCGCTTCCCTCGGTGTGAAGCCGGCGGCCTGGGCCAACTCATGGAAAAGGCCGACGGCGTAAAGAAGGGTCCTTCCGCCGCTGTATTGGGGCTCTTGGAGCTCAGAGCCGATGGTCGTGTCCAGACGGATGGCCGCTTCCTGGTCGGTGAAATCAAGCGTGTTGGCGTGATTGGCTCTCAACTCGACCGGAAAAGTTTTGTCCTTATCCTGGAGGCGCTGCAGAAGCCGTGTCACCGCGGGCAAATCCTGGTGGGCGAGGAGCCACTGGAGTCCGCTCTGTGTCCACTCCACCACCCGGACGGCATTCAAACCGTTCTGGTCCGCGGCCCCTGTCCCGGCGGCCAACTGGGCGTTTGCCACGGTGCCGCTTGCCAGATCGATGGAGGTTGTCCCGATCAGCTCCCCCACTTCCCGCTTGGCCACCTGCAGGCCCTTGTCGGTCACCCGGCGGACTCTGGTGGTGAAACCGCGGTACGGCTGGACCACTAAGTTCTCTTCAAGCCCGGCGGAAGCCGCCAAACGGCTGCCGATCTGTGAACGGACCGCCTCCCCTTCCGGCTGCTGGACCCGCAGGGTCTGGCCGGAAAGGGCCCGATCATCCGTCCCGAAAACCGGCACGGAAGCCGGAGATAAAATAAGCGCCTGGATAAGGAGCCAGGCACTTATGCGGTTTATGAAATGATGCCGACTCGTTCTCTCCATCATGAAAATCAAAAATTAAATACTATTAAATTACAGGATACAAAAAATCCTCCGCGTTGTCCTGCTTCATATGGATGGGCCGGCGAAGGACCAAACCCGCCGGCCCAGGAAATTCGAATTACGCCTGCAGCGCCAAGGTGGCGTCTCCCACGAACCGCTCCCAGACCGCCAACGACTCGGGCGTCAACACAACTTTGAAGATGTTCGCCAGAATCTGCTGAAGAGTCTGGAGAATTCTTTGGGTGACTCCAAGCTCCACCACCTGTCCCACACCATAGGCGATGGTCAACCACTGGTTGGCCGCCCTGTTGGCGTCTTCCACACTGGGATACTCCCCTTCCAACCCCGCCTGGAAGATCGATGTGGAGGTGACTCCCATCTCGATAAGGGTGGCTTTCTGATTCGCCGTCTCCACGACAAACGCGACCGGGACCGGCTGGCCGTCGGCGGTCACCGCCCGCATCAAGGCCAACCCCAGCGCCAAACCGCGTCGGTCGGCCGCGTTACTGGCCACAACCCCCACCGAACCCAGTTGTGATCTGGCCTCCGGCAAAGAACCCCGCCGGATGATCCAGTCGAAACCGGTGGGAGCTCTCTGCTCGGCGATATCCACCGCGGTGCCGGACGTGACAGGCGGCAACCCGATGACCGTCGGCGCCGGTGTATCCAAAACCGGTTCCCCTTCCAGACCCGCCGAGATCACAGGCACTTCGATGTTGGCTCCGGCAGCGGTCAGGGCCGGAACGATCTCCCCCACCCGGGCGGTAAGTCGTTCCGTGTCAGGCCTCAAAACATCCCGGACAAACTTGTTTGCTTCCGCCGGCACCATCACCCCGGCTCCCCCCGGCCCCATCAGCTCGTTGAAGGCGGTGGTGCGATTGTCCAGGTCCTGGATGGTATCGTTGAGAATCCTCTGCTGGATCTGGACTAGGCCGGACTGATCGGCCGCATTGTCCAGGATGGAGCTAAGCGGTTGGCCGGCCAACTCCTGGATCAGCGTCCGCCGGGCATGCTCCCACCGGCGGTCATCCGACGGTTGCGTGATCAGGGCGTTGACGTTGGCCGCCGTCAGTTGACCCGCTTCAAGGAGGCGGTCCAATTGCCTGTAAAGGGCCTGGAGGGCATAGTACCGGATAAACCGGGTGTAGATCTCGATTCCCTGCTTCCGGTTCTTCTCCTGGAGATAGTTGTTGCCGAGACCCTGGATGCCGATCGGTCTTTGCTGGTTCCCCTGCTCGCCGATGTAGTAATCCTGCTCCTGGCCGGGGGAGACCACGTTCAGGTTGGCCCTCGCCTCTCGCATCCAGTCCACGATGTCCGGCTGGAGGATGTTGAAATCGAACTGGTACCGGAGCGCGTTCTGCCGGGCCTGCCACTTGTCCTGGTTCCGAAAAAGGAGGTACGGCATCCTGTCGAGCACCCAGCCGGGCACCACCTCGTTGTAGTCCCGGTACCTGGCACCGATCTGCGAGAGGACCCCCGGATCCGGCTTGCCCATCAGCATGGCGGGGAAAGTCACCTTCTGTCTGGGAGACAGCTTAATCTGGGTCTGCAGCAGCGAATGGGGCGACTTGTCCAGGTTAATCGGGTAGACGAAGATGACGCCGGTCCCGATGAAAGTCCCCCGGGCGATGATTGCCTCCTGGTCCGGCCCGTAGCCATCGTGGTTGGAGGTCTGCCCCGCAGATCCGATGTTGATCCCCAGCCGAAGCAGGTTGCCGAGACTCAAAGCTCCCTTGTGATGGCTGACCACGAAGGCCTCCGCCAGAACCGAGCCGAACTCCCCCTTCGCAAAGAAGCTGTCCGGACCGGCATACATGTTGGTCACGTTCACCGATTCTTCGAAAGTGGAGTGCTCGTCCGCGAAGATCTTGACTAGCTGGGCCGCGGAGGCAACATGGACCCCCTGCTTGATCACCGCGAACTGGATCTGAGCGGCGCTCTTGATGACCGGTCGCTGGTCCTTGAGCAACAGGGCCATGGCGACCTCGGGGTTCTCGCGCAAAGCCTTCAGGGCGTTCTTCTTGACCTTGGGCGCTACCTCCAGCGTCCTCAAAGCGAGACCGGGCAGGAGCGTCGGTCTGGTCACGGCGCCGCTGGCCAGATCCTGCAGCTCCTTCAACTCGACCGGCGTGAAACCGGTGAGGATCACCGTTTCCTTGATATGCTGGGCCTGCTCGATGACGGCCCCCCTGCCGATATAGGTGTTCACGATATCGCCGGCCACCCGGTCGACCACGGCGTCCTCTTCGACGATGCCCCACTTGGACTTGGCCAGGCGAACGTACCGGTCATGCTGTTCCTGGTAATCGGCAGCCAGCTTCTTGTCGGAAAGCAGCCGGGCGGCCAGATTCTCCGCCCCCTGGAGGGTCAGCTCCGGATAGACCAAAAGCTCCCGACGGCCCGCTTCGTTCTCGATCTCATAGGCCTGCTGGAGACCGAAAGTCGTCTCCGGATCGGCAACCAGACGGGTGCCGACCACGACGGCGTTCTGCTTGATGACGTAGTTGGTGATGTCGGCCTGGTGGATTGCCACGTTCGATCCCAAGCGGACGTTACGTAGCTCGGAGCCGACGATCCCCCTTGACTTCTTCGCCTTATCCGGCAGGGTGACCGTCCCGGCGTCGATGTGGCCGATCTCGATGTCGCCGTGGAATTCGTTCTTCCGGATCAGCTCCAGGTTATCCGCCGTCATCGTCGAAGCGATCCGGACCCGGGACCAATCCTCCGCCCAGTTGCCCTGGCGCTGAAGCTGCTCGATCTCTGCCGGCCGCAAAACCCTCAACCGCTCCGCTGCCCGCCACCGGTCCGGCGCTGTCGTGACGTTCACGTCACGGATGGCGCGCAGGAAGGTGGAATCCCGGATCGCGGTCTGGATGGCGGCGATCGGATCGTGGTTGTCCACCTCCTCCTGCCAGCTGATGTACTGCCCTTCCAAACCGGCGGAGAAGACCTGGAAGCTCTGAACCAGCGCTTCCCGGATCCCGCTTCTCGACAAATCCTCCGGCGACATCTCCACCTCGGCCACGGCCAGCGTCACCGCTGGAGTTTGACTGCCGTATTGGAATCTTTCCGCGAAAGTGACAACGCCTGCGATTTTGCTCTGATTCAACACCTCCTGGATGAACTGCGCCGGGGCATTCCGAGACGGCCCGACCAGATACAGTCTGGCCCGGTTGGCGGCTCTTGGGTGCTCCCCGAACTCCACGTGAACGGGCAATGGTCCGGCCCCGGCGGCCAGCGGTGCCTCTTCCGAGTAAGTATGATAGGCCTGCACCAGCGACCGAATCTCATCCTCGGAGAGGCGAACCCCATACTGCGCCATGAGCGCCGCTTCGACCGGCTGGATAACCAGGGTCTTCCTGATGGCTTGCTCTACCCCCGTTTGCTGAACCGCTGACAGCGGCTGCTGCACATCGATCAGGAAGAAAGCCACCCGGTTCTTCCCGGCCGACGCCTGCTCCGGATAGTTGTCGCTGATATCGTTATCGATGCTGATCCCCTGCCTAGAGATCGCATCCCCGATCTCCCCCAGCAAACCCCGGCGGTCCCACACGGCAATGGTGATGGCGGTCCGGTTCGGGTCATGGATGTCCTGGTATAACCGAACCTGCGGCTGGTCGGTCTGCACGACGGCCTGGTACATCCGGTACAGGTCCCCCAGGCCGGAATCTCCGAGCTGGCGCAGCGCCTCGGGGCGAATCCGCTGCCGGAGGAAATCGCTCGGAACGTCCACAGCGGGAGTCGGCGTCGGGCCGGTGTAGCCGGATGGACGGAATCTGGAGGGAGGGTCTTTCGGCCCATCCGCGACGGCCTGGTTGTGGAAATCCCGGAAACCTTCGCTGAAAAGGGCCGCGAAGGCCGCCACGTTGAAGTTCCCCAAGGCATCGGGAGCGTTCGGGATAGAGAAGATCCCCTCCGGATTCTGCAGGTTCGGGTCGTTCACCTCCGCTTCCCCGATCGGCGATATCTTGACGGGCCCCGCTTCGACGATGGAGCGCCGGACTAGGTTCGGCGGCTCTCCAACTCCCGGTTTCCGGGCGTTGTCACGCAATGTCACCAGAAGGAAGCGGCCGTTCCTGGAATCGTACACCTGCGCGTCGGTGATGGAGGAATCGGAGAATTTGCTGTCGGTCATCAGGAAGACCACCAGGGTATCGTTGTCCAGCGAATAGGCGCCGTTGACGCCGTACTTGAACCGGTATCCCGGATCGCTGGGTTGATCCGCGTATTTGCGCCGGTTCGGGTCCACGGCGGCCAGCGGACCGTGCCAGGCCGAATCGTTGAGCTGCGCTTCGGCAAAGATGCCGTTCATGGAAAGGAGGCGGGCAAACTCTTTGCCGTCGGCCTGTCCTCCCCCGATGATGTGGATCTTCCGGTACTGCTTGAGCACCCGCAGAAGATCTTCCATCTGCCGGCGGATGGACTGGTCGCTCACCAGCTGGGCCACCATGCCGGGCACCGTCTTCAAAGAGGCCTGAAAATCGGCCGTGTCGCGCCCGAGCAGTTCACCCACACGGGCCCCGATCGTCAAGAGCCCCAGATAGGTGAGGGAATAAAGGTTGATGTCGTCCACATCTGTCCCCAGCGGCAGGTGCGTCACCCGCGTCGGGTCCAACTGCGGGTCATTCAGGCGGGAAACATCATCCGTGATGGTGATAAAAGGCACGCCGCGGTCCCGCAATCGCTGGGCCAGCGCTACCATGTTGTCTTCCGGCTGCTCATCCGGGTTCCGTGGCAGATCCCGGGGGGATCGCATTGTGAGCGCCGATGGGATCGGCGGGACCTGGACGTTGGCGGCGCCCCGGTTGCGGCCCCGGGAAACCAGGACCACCATCGTTCCCTGGTCCACCATCTGATCGATCCCCTGGTCGACGCTGCGGTAGACCTTGACGTTCTCCGTCCCCGCCAGCAGCAGATCCGGTTGTGAGGCCTTCATCTGAAGGCCGGAGACCAGCTGGCCTTTATCGACGTCAAAAGAGCGCGGATCCACCTGATACTCCCGGCCGTTGATGATCACCGAGGCCTGTCCCGAGGCGATCGTGATGTCGGTGTCGACCGGCTGCTGTCCCTGGGCGAACGGGTTCAGTTCCGGCACGTACCGGATCCGGTACCGGCTCTGGGCCTGATCATAGAAGACCCTGTAATACCAGCCCCCGACCCTGACGCGGACCCCTTTGTCCGGATTGTACAGGTCGGAATGTTCGCCTGAAACCACCACCTCCCTGGAACCCAGAGGGCCCACGGCGGCTTCGCCGGCGTATTGGGTCGCCTCCTCGTCCGTCACGATCACCACCCGCGCCGCCGGTTTGGGCGCCTTGGCGGCCTGGATAAACCCTTCAAGGAGCTTCTGGGCCCGGTCCCTGTCGGCGGGCTGGGCCAAAATGCTGGAGGCCCCTGGCTCCAACCAGCGGTTCACGGCGGCATTGAGGAGAACGGGCAGTCTGGCAATCGCCTGGACCCGCCCGGACTGCAGACTGGCCCAGATCCTCGGCATCTGCCGTCGGTAGGCGTTGAACTTACTTCCCGCGTCTCCAACATACCCGGCCTGCTCCTGGATCGTGACGTACCGGGCAGCCGAGGTGCGGACCAGCTCCTGGAGGGAGCGGGCGCCGCTGACCACGACCGATTTGGCCAGGTTGCGGGAATTGTCGATGTTGGCATCCGTCAACCCGCGCGCCCGGGCCAGCGCCAGGGAGAACCGGAAGAAGAGCGGGGCATCCACCAGACCCTGCAGGGTCAGGCGCACCCGGGGAACGATCACCAGCTCGATCTTTCCCTCCCGCTGGAGCTGTTGCAGTGCTGCCAGATGCTTGTTGTCCTTATCAAAGGTCTGGACCACCACCTGGATGCCAGCGTCTGTCACCTCCTGGATCGCTCTCATAAACTCGTCCAACCGGGCCGGATCGGTCATGTTGAAGATGGTGGCGACCCGTTCCGCCTCCGGAACATTCGGATCCCCGGTCCGGGCAACAAGGTTCCGCCAGCTCTCATCGCTGATGTCGGCCGCCTTGCCGACCAGCCAGGCGATCTCCTCTGCCTTCAGTTCACCTTCGATGTAGACCGGATTGTTGCGGCTGCCGATCACCAGGACCTTCTGCCTGTTTTTCCAGGTGCGGGCGACCCGGTTGACGAGGGAATCCACATCCTCGCTGCTGTCCAACACCCGCTGCGCCCCCTGCTTGCCGGGCTCAACAATCAGGCTGTGGACATGATCCACCACTCTCCAGAGATCCTGCACGAAAAGCCGCCGTTCCTGCTCCAGAGAGGGATCCCCCTGGACCTGGCTCAATTGGACGCCGGTCAGACAAAGGCAATAGAGAACCGACTCGAACCCTTTCGTCGTCGCCACGGAGGCCTCCGGGCCGGACTTGACGTCGATCATGCCGGCGCTGTCCGACCCCAGCTGGGCCAGGGTCGAGCCGGGCTTCCCGGTCACCGCCATCATGGCGATCCCTTCCTTGGAAAACCCTTCGAAAAGCTTCACCATGGAGGCCGTCGTACCGGACCAGCTCATGCCGATGGCCAGGTCCGTTTCGGGATTCAGCTTGATACCAAGGTTCTGGATCTCCACCGGGTCGTAGACCAGAATCTCCACGCCGGGCAGAAGCTGGCGGAACAGCTGTTCCGCCACCTTGGCATCCCGCCAGGAGCTTCCCACCCCGATCAGGAAGAGCCGCTTCAAGTTCTGCAGGTTCTGTCCAAACCGCTGCCGCAGGTTGTCGACTTTTATGGTCGGGATGTTGACGGCGGTCGCCTGCCCTCCCGTGATGGTCATGTAGGAAACGGCGTTATCCAGGAGGATCTTTGGGATCTCATCGATGTGCAGCTCCATGAAGGTCCGGTAGGACCCCTTGACGCCCAGCTCGGGAGAAACCGTCTCCTTCTTCAGACGGGCCTCGTTCTTGACCTCATTCTCGGACAAGGGGGAGCCGTCGAGGTGGGTGATGTCGATGTTGAGCCGGGCCTGGCCCTTCTCATCGACGCGCCGGGTGATCCGGGCGAACTTGTTCAGCTCCTTCAGGTGGTAGACATCTACCTGGTATTTCTTCCGGATTGGATCGGCCCTTCTCTCATAATCGGCGAGGGCTTCTTTGACCTCCTCGACATACATCTCCTCCGTATATTGGCCGGAGGCGCGCAGCTCACGGAACTGCTCCAGCGTCCTCAAAAGATCCTGCTGCATTTGGGAAAGGGTCTGGGCCGCCTGGGCCACCTCCGGCGCCGGGAAAAGGGCGATGCCGGCGGCGTAGTCGGAGGTCACGAGGATCCGGTCACCCAGGAGGACGATGTCTACCGGCCGGTCGTGGCTGACCACGTAGTTGACCAGCGGATTGTGGAGACTGCTGGCGTTCACTCCCAGCTCGGAACCGTCCTGCATCTCCATCAGGGCCACCCGGAAAGCCACCTCGTCCACGCTGATGTTCTTGCGACCCTGCCGGCGCAGGTTCTCCACCACCCTGTTCCAGGCCTCGGCTCGGTTGAACTCGTTTCGGTTCTGGTTGAGCTGTCCCGGGACGTCGGTCTTGACCGTCAGGCCGTCGGCCTGCACGCGGCCGGCCGATTTGTCCACCTCGAACTGCTTGGCCACATAGTCCCAGTGGACGACGATCGTCCGCGTGTCGGTGACGATCTCGTAGCGGGCCTTTCCCGACGGGGTCGCCTCCTCCTCCCAGTAATACGCTTCGTAAGGCTTGAACTGGGCGGCTTCCGGCCCCGGCTGGGTGTGAGCTTCCTTATGCTCTTTCCTCAAAGCGCTGTTGGTGGTCCCCTTCACCTGCCCGTTGTGGGCGACAACGCGGGTCTGGGTATTGTGGGGATGGGCGTTCCACCGGCTGGGATCTCCGGTCATGGCCCACCGGCCGTGACCGACGATGACCTCCCCCATCAGACGGACGGTCGCCTCATTCACGGTGCCCAGGGAGTAGCCCCGCTGATAGGTCCCCTTCGTCGGCTGAGTCGGGCTGAAGACGGTGGTGTTCCTCTGCTGGGTACGGATCTGGACAATATGCTCGTAGACCTCGTTTGCAAGGAGCGGCACCTCGACGACCGCCCCTTCCGGGGTGGTAACATCGACCTTCTGCTCGTGAGCCCAGTCATGGAACCAGTCGACCAGCGCGGCATAGGCATGGCCCGGTGTGTTCAAATCCCTTTCCCGCTTCCAGTATTTCAGCCAGTCCTTGTCCTTTCCCGGCACCCGCTCCTCAAAACGGCGTTCGACCTCGGCGCGCCACTGCGCGTTGACCTGAAACATGCCGATCAAGGCCATCTGCATCCGGAAGGTGTGCCGGACCGTATCGACGTTGTAGTCGGACGGGATCCAAAGCCACCGGCCCACCAAATAGTCCATCACCTCATCCCACCGCTCCTGGTGCTTGGACTCTATCTGGCCGGCCAGGGCCCGGTTGGAGAGCAGATCGTAAACCTTCAGGATCTCCTGGGCCTTGCCGGCCGGCAATCCCCTTGCCTCCTGCAGGGAGCGGACCAGCTCCGCCCTGAGGAAGATCCGGACGAATTCCGGGGTCAGGTCGAAGAGACGTCCGATCTCCTTAACCATCGCCGGCAGTTCATCGTGCCGGATGAGAAACTGATCGCCCGCCCAGACGCCGCCCACGCGGCCGGCCTGGACGCTCACCCGCCCTTCAAAAAGGTCCCTTAACGGCGTTTGGGTCAGATCGTGCAGGGGCCAGTTGCCCTGCTGCGCGTCGGTCGGAGTGGGAACAAACTCCAGTAATCCCTCTTCACGCAGAAGATCAAACCCCTGCATTCTGGCCTGATGCACAGCCGACCTGATGAGCCAGTCTCTCTCCCGGCGGCGGGCCTCGGCCCAGAAACCGGCTGCCTGCTGCCGGAGCGCCACCCGTTCCTGGGCGTTCGAGGTCTGCCGTGACCGCCTCCAGGCGTCGCGGCCTCTGTCAATGAACTCCTGGATCGCCTGAACGACACCTTGGTCCGGCTGGTATGAGTTGCCCGGAACGATGGTGAACGGCTGTGGAAAACCTTCCGGATAGATCGGGTGGGAATACATGTACTCGATCATCGTATCCGGCCCGCCGTCTCCCTGGCCGTGCACGTCCTTGCCCGCCTTGACCACCCTGTAGCCGTCCTCGGAGATGACGGCGATGCCTGTGTTGTCCGGGGCCCGGTACTTCAGGCGCAAAACCGCGTCTAAAATGGAACGAATACCGCCGTACTGACCGAAAACGGAGTTGATGCCGCAGCAGCCGATGATCCCACGCATCTGATTCTCGGTGAGCGCCTCCCGCCCTTCCGGCGCGGCCCGGTCGATGAGGACGACCCCCTCGTTGCTTCTGCCCTTCCACCAGGAGAGGAACTCATCCATCGGCTTTCTCTGCTGGCCGTCCAGGCGGTCAACGGCCGGTTCGGAATAGATCACCTCTCCCCGTTCGATGCCGAGAACGTGAACGAAGTGGTTCCCTCCGACATGGGCCACCACGGTGGCCCCCTGCGACAGGAGCTGCTGAAGGTCCTTGGCGCTGACCCGGCTGGCGGTCCAGTCCCGGTGCCGTTCCGCTGGAAGTCTCCGCTGGAGCACCTCCAGCGCTTCCTTCACCGACAAGAGGGAATTCGCCAGGCGGACATGGCCGTCCTCACCGGGGATGGACAGGATCCGGCCGTGGTTCAAAAGGTCCAGCGTAATCAAAAGGGCCGTCAGAAACTCGTTCTGGTTGAACCAGGCGGATTGCGAGGGCTCCGGCAAGGTCTGCTCATTGCTGGAGAAGGAGGCGTTGGCCACGACGTGGGCGGCGCAGGTCAGACAGTTCTGTCCCGGCGCGGTCAGAATCATCTGCGCCAGCTGCTCATCCAGGACCTGCCGGGCCGGCAGAGCGGCGGCCAGTTCCGGATCGACCACCCCCATCTGGGTCATGATATCCCAGAGGATTTCGCGCGTGGAGGCGGGCTGCCCCGTGTCCGGTCTGGCGGCCCTTGAAGCCAGCGATTGCCAGGCCGCGTTCACCCTCGGGTTCATTATGACGGGACTGACGGCCTCGCCCGGCTCTTCCAGACCGGCCTGCAGAAGCTGCCGGACGGTGGGGCTGGAGGCCCCTTGCGGACGCAGCGCCCAGGCCGGGATAACTTGAGTCAGAATGAAAGATGCCGCCGTGACAGCGGCGAAAACGGAGGTGATCGTCGTCCTGTTTTCGGTTTTCATTTTCTTATATTTTCTCTCTATTGACTTATTTAACATTGCAGTTAGTTTTGACCTATCGAATGAATACGGTTTTTAATCGGATACGGCGAAATCGGCACCCTTGGCCTCGATCAAAGCGATCGGGCGGACTTCATCGGTGCCAGACTGTTTGGACTGCTGTTCCCCGGCGTTGTCAGCCCTCAGGTTGGGCCCCACCGGGATGCCCATCTTCTTGCGGTAGGTCTCCGACATCGGCACATAGGTCTCTTTCAGCACCCGGTGGTATTTCTCGGTGTCCTCTTTGGTCACCTTGCCTACCTTCGGGGCCACCACGGCGTAGGAGACTTTCTTGTCCCTGAAGATCTTCTCGAAGATCGGGGTGTGAAAACCGCCGGCGATCAGAACCGCCGCCGGAACGTTGAACTCCTTGATTCGCTTAAGGGCGTTTTCGACCATCGCCATGTCCCTCTTGCGGGCCACCTCGTAGAAAGAGCCCATCGCCGGCTTGGCGGCGTTGAGGGGCCCCGGGACCAGCCGGAATGTCAGGGGCGGCTTCTGGTCCTCTCCGAGAGAGCGCAGAATCTCCGCCCACTTCTCCGCTTTGAACTCATTCTTGTGGGAGGCGTAATAATCGTATGTTTCGGGGGTCAGCTTCAGCTCCAGAAGGTCCGCCAGGACGGAGACATCCTTGGCCACCAGGGCCAGAGACCGCTGGTCCTTGTTCGTGAAGTAGCTCTCTTTCACCCTGGCGCTGATCTTCTCCACTTCGCTGAAGAGAGCGGCGTGATCGATCTCCTCGAAAAGACCCAGATACTCTATATAGGAGGTCAGCGTCGGGTAATCGGCCGCCTGCTCCGGCTTCACATGGACTTTCAAATGGCCGTAAAAGGTGGCGGGGCTGATCAATCCGTCCTTCAATTCCAAGCTCTGCTTCAGAAGCCGGTCCATCTCCGCCTGGGGCAGGTTGCGGGTCAATGCGTCCAGAAATTTCGTTCGCTCGTCCTCGACCTTCTTGAAATCCAGCTCCGCCTCCAGGCGGCTCGCCTTCAAGAATCGAAGCAGGTTTGGATATTCCACCTCCTGAAGGGCCACACTGCGCTTCGACGCCTCTTCCGCGAGCGCCTGATAATGCTTGGCCAGCGGAATCCGTCCGGCCTGGACTTCCAGTTCCCGGCCCTCCAGGTCCTTCACTTCGTTCGGATAGAGCCGCTCCTTCAGGAGAGCGACCGCCTGCTGGAACCCTTTCATCGCCTCGAGGGCCTCCGGCTGAACCTTCTCCACCGTGAAGAACGATTCCATGTTCTGGTCATAAAGCTCCGGCTTTTCAATCCCATACACCGTGAATTCATAATCGGTGGTCAGGTCCAGGTAATTTTCGCCGGAGATTTTGCCGCTTTTGAGGAACTCCTCCGCCACCTGGATCCTTTTCTCGATCGGGGCATAAGCGCGCATATAGGAAAGGGAGTCGTTGCGGGATCCCCCCTCCACCAGGACCAGGGAAAGGCCGTGAGCGACGATGAGGTATTCGAGGATGCTGGAGAGATTCTTCTGGGCGTTGTAATTGGCGTGGGCATCCTGAATATGGATGATGATCGGTTCGCGGGAACTGTGGGTGACCTTGATCGTTCCGTACTGCACCGGCACCCGCAGGTTTTCCATGGTCAGGGGAACCTTCTCCTTGGGCAGTTCCGGTTTGTCGGCGGTCGCCTGACCTGCCGCGGACGGTTCCTCCACCTTCCCGTGGTGCTCCCAGAAAGTGGTCGTCTGCTCTTCTTCAGCCGCGTGGGATAAAGAGAAAGGCAAGCAAGGGGTGACGGCGACCGCCATGGCCGTCGCGATGATGAGAGGAAATGGTGCCCTTTTCTCCCTTCCCACTCGGGGTTGGAGTATGGGTTGGGGTGTGCTTTCCATGTTACTTTGAAGTATAGTGGGGCGCTTTGAAAAAGTCAAGGAGAATATCTGGATTTATTATATATTAATAATAAGTCTTAACTTATTATAATATATAATATTGTGATTATTAGGAGGCACGCTTCCTAACGATTTTTCTGAAGAAGACGACTTTAAAGTCAGAAAAATATGCCGGATTACGAGATTCGCGAGAGCACCCTTTTGCCGGCCGTTCTGTGGGAGTGATTGGATCCCCCTTTACCCAAAACAACCTCCACCCGGTGCGTCTTGCCGTCGCCGTGGACTGGGATCAACGTCCCCCGGATCGGCTTGCCGTCCACCGTCAGTGCCCGGACGCCGGAGGATACCCCCATGGGGTTCTTGATGGTGATCTCATAAACGGCGCCCCGGAACGGTCTGCGGATAGTCGCCTCTTTCCAGCTCTTCGGGATGCAGGGATCGATCAGCAGCCCCTTGAACTCCCTCCGGGCCCCTAAAATCCACTCAGTGGCCGCCACATACATCCAGGGGGTCGTCCCGGTGTTCCAGGTGAAAGCCCCCTCGCCGAAACGCTCCCCAGCTCCCGGACCGATCACGTACTCGGCCCAAACATAGGGCTCCACCTTGTATTTGTCGTGATCCTGCTTCGCCTTGGAGATCGGCATCAGCTTCGAGAAGGTCTCGTACGCCTTGTCCGCCCTTTTGATGGTGCAGTCCGCCACCACCTTGAAAGCGCAGGCGTGGGAGAAGACCGCCGCGTTTTCCTTCGTCCCCGGGCAGAAGGAGGTCACCCGCCCGATCCCCGGATTGAACTCCGTGTAGCTGGGCAGGAAAAGGGCCGGTCCATACGGGGTATCGAGATACTTGTCGATCTTATTGAGGATGCTGGCCAACCGCTGGGGTGGAACAACGCCGCTCAAGATGGCCCAGGTCTGGGAGTTCAGAGGGACCTTTCCCTCCTTGTTCTGCTGGGAGCCAATCCGCCGGCCGGTGTCGTTGAAGGCGGCCAGGTACCAGGAACCATCCCAGCCGACCTCGTTGATGATCCGGGTCAGCTCGTCCGCCTTCTGCTGCATCTCCCTGGCGACCGCCTCGTCGCCCAGAAACTCCGCCAGCTCCTTCACCTGTTTGGCGGCTCTGACAAGCGCCATCCCCAGCCAGACCGATTCTCCTTTGCCCTTGATCCCGACGTGGTCATAGGCGTCGTTCCAATCGGCATGGCCGATCAGCGGAAGGCCGTGCTCGCCGCGCGCCTCGTAGATGAAGCGAACCGCCCTCAAAATATGCTCGTAAACGGTCGCCTCCCCCTTGTCGTGGAAGGGAATCACCTTCTCAAGGAACTGTATGTCTCCTGTTTCTTTGATGTAGGAGACGACGCTGTAAGGCAGCCAGACCGCCACATCGGCCTTCTTAAGCACCCCCTGAACCCCCTGATTTTCCCAGGTGCCCTCTACCTCGGAGAAGCCAGAAACGGCGTGACCGCTTTCGTACTGGTAGAAAAGGAGCCGCTCCAGCTTGGCCCGGGCGGTGCTCAAGTCGGCGCTCAAGAGCCCTTCCACGTCCTGGGCGGTGTCCCGGTATCCCTGTCCCCCTTCTGCCCCATGATAATGGGAGGTGCCGCGCCAATGGGTGATGGCGTAAAGCTGGTACTTCCCCCAGAGATTGACCATCAGATTGAATTTCGGGTCCGGGGTCTCCACCCAAACCTGCTCGAGGTGCCTTTTCCAGTAGGCCTTGATGGCCTCCAGCTCCTTTTTGGCCACGCCGACGGAGCGGAAGCGCTTGACCAGCGACGGGACATCCGCCTTGTTGTCGGTGATGCCGGAAACCACCACAAACTCTTTCGTTTCTCCTGGCTTCAGGGAGAGGGTCGTCTGAAGAACGCCGACCATGTCCTCTCCTCGGGCCCCTTTGTTGGAGAGCCGTGCGGCCTTCAGCCCTACCGGATCATCCAGATCGCCGTAGGGACCCACGAAGGCCTCCCGCCGGCATTCGAAACTTTCCGTCTTGAAGCTGGCGGCGAAAAAGCCGTAGCCCGGCTTGTGCCAGGACTTGAACGGCTGCTTGAAGGAAACGATCGCCTGGACCGCCTTGTCGAAATAAGATTCGTTGTAGAGGCACAGGATATTCCGGTAATGGGTCTCCAGGGCAACGTCGCCGCAGATCAGGTCGACGAAGGGATAGACCTGCAGCGTCCTGGCGGAACGGCCGGTGTTGGTCAGCGAAACCAGCCAGATTTCCACCGGCGCCTCCTGCGTGACGAAATAGGTGACCGATCCCTGGATCCCCTGGTAGCTCGAGGAGATCGTCGTGTAGCCGAAACCATGCCGCGCTTCCCATTTGTCGAGCTTCTGGCGGCTCGGCTGCCAGTTGAGGGTCCAGAGCTTCCCTTTTGACTTTTCCTTGATGTAGATGTACCGGCCGGCGCGGTCGGAGCTTAAATGATCCCAGCGGTGGATGCGGTAATATTTCGGGTCTCGAAGGTAGGAAAAACCGCCCCCCGTCTGCGAGATCAAACAATGATAGATGTCGTTGAAAAGATAATTAAACCAGGGCCTCGGCGTGGCCGGGTTGGTGATGATGAATTCGCGTCCGTCTTTGCTGAAATCTCCGTATTTCATGGTCTCCCTTTTCTTTCTCTTGTGATTGATTCGCTTCAGGCAGGATCGGCGGGATCTGTTTATAAACCGGCGAAAACGTCCCGAATCACCAGGGAAGCCGCCCCCAAGGCGACGCTGTTGTCCCCCAGTCGGGCCGGCACGATTTTCACGGCGTTAGCCATCTCTTCAAACGAATACATGCGGATCATCTTCTTGATCGCCTCGATGAGCACCGGCCCGGCCGCTTCGATGCCTCCGCCGATCACAACGGCTCCCGGATTCATCAGGTTGACCAGAAAAGCGACGCGGACACCCAGCCGCTCGCCCGCTTTCTGAACCACTTCGGAGGCGAGTTTATCCCCGTCCTTGAGCGCCTGGAAAACGGTTTCCAGCTTGATCTCATCGAGCTTGCCCTTGACCAGATCGGAGATCCTGGAAACGGCGCCCGCCTTGATCTGCTCCTTGGCCTCATCCGGGATCCCCAGATGGGCGGCCCACGGCTTGAGCGCCGAGATGTTGCCAATCCAGACGTCGGTCACATCGGCCTGCTCCTTGATGGAAACCTCGCCGGCGGTTCCGCTGCTGCCGTGATAGATCTCGCCGTTGATGATCATGCCGCAGCCGACCCCGGAGAACATGAAGAGCATGATGTCGACGTCGGTTCCCGCCCCCAGGGACCACTCCCCGTAGGCGGCGGTGGTCACGTCGTGATCCAACTTCACCGGTATTTTGAACTTTTCCTGCAGAATCGTGGTAATCGGCACGTAAATGGAGGCGACCCCCTCGGTGCAGCGGATCGTGCCGACCTCCCGGTCGATGACGCCGGAGGCTCCGATCTGGATTCCCCGTATCTTCTTGATGTCCAGATTGGACTGCTGGACCACCTTTTCAATCTGCTCCACGACGGCTTTTACGACATTATCGGCGGTATCCCGGGGACGAGGGGTCTTGGAGGAGGCCACCACCGCCCCCTCCAGGTCCGCGAGAACGGCATTGATGTAAAAAACTCCCAAATCAAGCCCGATCACATAGGCCGACTTGGGGTTGAGAACCACGATGGTGGGACGCCGGCCGCCGGAAGAGATGTCGAGCCCCTTTTCGATGACGATCCCCTGTTCGATGAAGCTGTTCACGTAATTGGAGACCGTCACGATGTTCAGCTTCGTCAGCTTCGAGATGTCGGTGCGGGAGATTGGCCCGTACCGCTTGATCGCTTCCAAGATCGAAACGTTTTTACGTTCACGCTCCGTGAGTGAATGTTCATCTGTTTCAACGCCGCGAACCACTGGAATGCCCCTTCTGTTTTGAAAAGGTTATTAAGGTGAGCTGCGGAACAACGGCTATTATCTTCCCCTGTGGCTTCCCCTCTTGTCAACGAAAATATCGGGCAGAAATAACCAAACCTCTTAAGAGGGCCGCTTCAAAAGCTCCTGGTAACATTCGGTTAATGTTTTCCAAACGGCCTGCGGATCTTCCGCCCGGATCGATATATAGGAGGCCCCGTAATAACTCCAGGCGGCGAAGTTGCGGATACCCGCCTGATAGCCGGTTTCGATGGCGGTCCGGATCGTTCGCTCCTCCCCTTTAGGGATCTTGAAATTCAGGATCCACAGATGGGGCTCCTTCCGGTAGCGGTCGGCTAGCTCTTTGATCCGCCTGGCGAACCTGCCGACGAACTGCTCCACATCGCTCTGGTGCGGACGCCAGTAGGGGTCGGTTCCGATCGACCAGAGGGCCGGAAGGGAGGCGATCTTGGACCAATCGTTGACGGTGGATGAATTCTCGAAAGGCAGAAGACAAACGGAGGCCTTCATCCCGTTTTCAACGGTGGCCTCGCAGAGAAACCGGGTCGTCGCGACAAGGCAATCCTCTTTGAAAAGCCGGACCTCCGGTGTCAGCAGCTGGGGCATCTCCTGACCCGTTTTCCTCTCAAAAAGGGCCTGACAGACGCCGCAGCAGCAGGCCCACAGCTTGGCCGGATACTGGGCGTCCGGTTCCGGGTAGATCATAAAATGGGGCTCATCCCAAAAAAGGACGTCAGCTCCCGCCTTTTTGGCGGCCTGGATCCACTTCAGGAGATAATCGCGGAAAGCCGGATGGTTTGGACAGGCGATCGCCAGGGATTCCCCGTGGGTATTGACCTGCCGCACAGCAAGGTTTTTGGCAACCAGACTCGAGTAGGTCTCCCCGCCGAAGGCCTGCCCCACCGCCCAGGGGTCCATCCAAACCTCCAGTCCCTCCTCATGGCAGGCTTTGACGATCTCCTGAAAGGCCCCCTGGTAAAACTCCACATCCTCTTCGCTGAAGGTGAGCACGATGTAATTGCAGCCCGCTTCCCGGATCACCTTCAGGTCTTCCCGAACCCGCCAGGGAATCCGGTTGCCGTAGTAGCTGACGCCCAGTTTAAGCATTGGATTCGGTCCGCTTCCAGACGGTTTTGCCCCGCATGATCGTTTCAGTCACCCGGTAGCCGGAATCCCACAATACCAGATCGGCCCGGCACCCCTTCTCCAGCGAGCCGATCTCCTTTTCAAGGCCCAGCGTTCTGGCCGGGTTGGCGCTGGCCATCCGGACCGCTTCCGGAAAACTGACCCCTGCCAGCCGAACCGCCCTGCGGACCATCTCATCCAGCAGAATCGTCGTTCCAAATAATCTGTGGTCTGCGCTCAAAGGAAGCGCAGCCATTTCCTTCGACCGCTTTGCGGCTACTTGTCGGTCATCGTGGTCAGGCCCCTCATGGTGCCACGCGGAGCCGTTCTTCGATTCGTAGGACCGACCGTCATAGGCGTAGATCCCGTCCGGCAGGCCTGCCGACGGGAGGGCGTCGGTGATCAACACCAGCGCATCGGCCGAAAGGACCTTTGTCGTCCACCGCAGGACCTCCGGATGGACGTGCACCCCGTCGGTGATCAGCTGGGCCGTCACCCGGTGATCGGTCAGGACCGCCCCCAGAGCACCCGGTTCCCGGTGATGCAGTCCTCTCATGGCGTTGTAAAGATGGGTGACATGGCGGACCCCGCGGGAAAACCCGGTCTTCGCCTGCTCAAAAGAGGCCTCGGTGTGGCCCATGGAGCCGATCGCCCCGGCATCCTCCAAAGCGGGAATCAGCTCCAGCGCCTTCGGCAATTCAGGGGCCAGCGTCATCATCTTCAGGCGGTTTCGACTCAAACGGAGGATCCTCTGAAGATCGGTCCGGTCCGGCGGCCAAATCCTCTCCCGCCGAATTAACCCCGCCCTGGCGGGGTTCACATATGGTCCCTCCACATGGATCCCCAGGACCTCCGCCCCCTCCGTGGCCTGTGAAAACAGCTCGGCGGCCGCTTCCAGATGACGGTTCTCTTCATCCCGCCGGCAGACGACGCTGGTCGCCAGGAAACCGGTGGTGCCGTGGGCCGCCAGGGTGCCGGCGACGGCCCGCACCGCTTCGACGGTCCCTTCCATGAGGTCCCGTCCGCCGGCTCCATGAATGTGCAGGTCGATCAGCCCAGGCGTAATCCACCCCTCGACCGGCTGACAGATCTCCCGCGGATCCCTGGAGGCGCCGGACGCAGGGCCGGCGTAGATAACCCTCTCACCGTCGATCCCGACCGCTCCCTTCTCCACCACACCGGAGCCGGTCACGACCCTCCCCAGGAACCAGTTAGCCAACCGTGGAACCCCGGGTCAACCCTTCGATGATGTAGCGCTGGAAACAGAGGAAGACGACGATGACAGGCAGGGCTGTGATCGCGGAGCCGGCCATCAGGTGGACCCAATCGACCCCGTGCAGGGATTTGTAGAGGGCCAGACCGACCGGCAGGGTCCGCATCTCGACCGTGTTGGTCAACAGGAAGGGATAAAGGAAGGTGTTCCAAGACCCCATGAAGGTATTGATCCCCACCACGGCCAGAGCCGGCTGGGAAAGCGGAATGATCACCCGCGTGAAGATCTGGTATTCCGAAGCCCCGTCGATGCGGGCCGCCTCTTCCACAGCCAGCGGCAGCTTCGAGATGTACTGCCGCATCAGGAAGATGTTGAAGGGGGCCACCAGGTTTGGGACGATCAGGGCCCAGTAGGTGTTCAGCCACCCCAGGTGCTTCATCAGGATGAAAACCGGCACCATCAGGACCTGCGGCGGGATGGCGATGGACCCCACGATCATGAAGAACATCAGCTTCTTGAAGGGGAACTCCCGCCTGGCGAAGGCGTACCCCACCATGGTGGAAAAAAGGAGGTTCCCGAAGGTCACGGCGATGGCGATGAAGAAGGAGTTCCAGGAGTACCGGCCAAACGGCCCGCTGATCAGGACGTCCCAATAATTGTTGTAGGTCCACTTCTTGAAAATCAGCTTCACGTCGTCCACGTAGAAGGTGCCGGCCCCTTCGTCGAAACTGAAGACCAGGTCCTCCGCCTGGCTCTCCGGCAAGCTGGGGGTCAAAACCGTCAGGTTGAAGGCCTCCACCGGAATCCGGATCGTCTCCCAGGAGGTTTTCAGCCCGCCCCGCAGGAATTTCTGCAGCCCCAGCCCGGTGCTTCGGCCCTTGATGTCGGCCAGCTCGATGGTAAAGCTCTCCCCGCCGACCTCCCCCTTCGCGCTGAACTCCAGGAAGGAAAATTTTCTCATGTCCTGCGAGATTCGGGTGGACCAGCGGGCCGGGCCATCCCCCTTCTCATAACGGATGCTCAACCTTCTGTTCTGCCGGACGACCGGTTCCGGCGGCAGGAAAGCCATCTCCACCTTGGACGTCCCCTGCGCCGTCACGGCAAAAGGCCCGCCGATCGAGTTGAGCTGGCCAACTTCGAAATCGGCCACCAGGATCTCCTCCGAACGCTGGAACAGGGTGCCGGTCGGCTTGACCGAGGTGTAAAACATCAGCACCAGCGGGGCGAGCGTCATCGCCAGCATGACGGTCAGCACGCTGACCGCCGCCAGGATCGCCAGCCGTTCACGCATCAGGTCGGCTCCTCATACTTGAACATCCGCATCTGGACCCAGGAAAAGCACATGGTGATCAGGAAGAGCATGTACCCGACCGCCGCCGCCTTGCCCATTTCAAACCTGGAAAAACCGGCCTGGTAAAGATACCAGACAACGGTAGTGGTGGCCCCCAAGGGCCCGCCCTGGGTCATGGCGAAGATCTCTGGAAAAACCTGGAAGGTGTGGATCGTGTTGATGACGGTCGCCAGCAGGATGATGGGGCGCAGCTGCGGCAGCGTGATGTGCCTGAACTTTTCCCATTCGTTGGCCCCGTCGATGGAGGCGGCCTCGTAAAGCTCCACCGGAATCGTCTGCAGGCCAGCCAGGAACAGGACCATGTAATAGCCGAAGCTGGACCAGATGTTCATGATCATGATGGCAGGAAGCGCCAGCTGCGTGTTGAGCAGCCAGCTGGGCGAGGGGACCGGCAGGTGCAGCATCTCCAGCGCCTTGTTGATGAGGCCGTCCGGGGCGTACAGGTAGGTGAAGATCATCGAGATGACGATCACGGAGGTCGCCACCGGCAAAAACAGCCCGGCCTGGTAAAGCCGCTTGAACGGGATCTTCGTGTTGATCAGCACCGCGGCGAACAGCGCCAGCATCATCGTGAACGGAATCGTCCCGACCGCGAAAAAGATCGTGTGTCCCAGCGCGTCCCGAAATTCTTTGTCCCGAATGACATCCCAAAAATTCCTCAATCCGACGAACGTTATGTCGGAACTCAAGAGGTTGTACCTGCAGAAACTCAAGACCAATGAGTGCAGAAGGGGGACCAGACTGAAGCAGAGGAAGGTGATGAGCCATGGGGCGAGGAATATGGCGCTGGTGGAAAGACTGTAAAAGCTGTGCTTCACCCGCTTCGCGGGGCCCTTGCGGCGCCGCAGGACGCAGGAGACGACCCCAGCCCCGGCGAAGCAGAGCAGGACCCCGCCGAAAACAACGATGTCGCTGACCGTTCCTCGTATTTCCTCTGGGGACAGAAGCGGAGTGATCTGCGCCGCCGTTTCCTTTAAGACCTTCTCGGGGGGCCGGTTGTTCAGAATCACCTCTTCGATCATCCGGGTAATCTTTTCCTCCATCTTCACCCAGTTCGGATGGGCCGGGGGGGCAACGGCGAAACGGGCCTGTTCAAACATGACCCGTTGTTCGGGATGGGTCTGGTAATAGGGATGCTGGATCGCCGATTTGGTCGTTGGAACGATATTGCGCTGGGCCTCGACGATCGCCATCGCCTGCTCCTCCTGGATCAGGAAGAGGGCCAGCTTTAAGGCCTCCTCCGGATGACGGGACTGCTTGAGAATCACCAACATCTCGCCGCCGGCAAAAGAGGCCGGGGTCCCTTTGTTGGCGGCCGGCTTTGGAAGCAGGCCGATGCCGAAATTGAGGGTCGGGTTCATGCGGGGGATCAGAGCGAAGTTCCAGGAACCGGAGATCTGAACGCCGACCTTGCCCTCGGCGAAAAGTTGGTTGACCTGGGACTGGCGATCCACCAGGGAGTACGGCTTTAGGGAAGCGTAGAAGTTCAGCGCCTCCACCATCGGCGGTTCGTCCAGAAGCGGACGGGTCCACTCCTTATCCAGCACATCGGCCCCGTTGCCCCAGGCAAAAGGCAGGAATTGCTGCCAGGGAGCATATGGCTCCGCCACATGGATGCCGAACCCGTAGATCTCCGGCCCCAAGGCATCCACCGCCTTGACGGCGTGCAGAAGCTCCTCCCAGGTAGCGGGGGGCCTGTCCGGATTCAGACCCGCTTTGGCGAAAAGAGCTCGGTTGTAGAAAAGGATCCGCGTGCCGGCCAGCCAAGGAATGCCATAAACCCGCCCCTTGTAGGTGACCGGATCCCACAGGAGATATTGATCCCGGATCGGCTCCACCTTCTCTGTGATGTCCCGTAAAATCCCCGAGGAGGAGAACTGGGGCACCCAGTCGGTCCCAAGCTCCACGAGATCGGGGGCGTTGCCCGCCGCGATGGCGGTGATGAGTTTGTTCAATCCGTAGTCCCATGAAAGCTGCTGGAATCGGACCTTGATCCCCGGGTTCTGCCGCTCGAACTTGTCCAGGAGAGAGCGCATCAGCTCTTCGCCGACGACAAACTCCCAGAAATCGATGGTGACCTCTGAAAAAGCAGGCGAAGGATAGAGCAGGGGCGAAAAGAAGATAAGAAAAGCGGATAAAACAGACAGGATAAAGAGTTTTCGGAAGCTGTTTCGAAGTCGTATCAACCTTCACTCCTTGGCAATAAACGTCGGAAGGCATTTAGTCTACCATCCCCAGGGTAGCGGGTCAATTTCCGCAACCGCAACGGTGCCACCCCTGCTTCGGGGTGTCCCGCCGCGGACCGTTCTTCGAGAGAGCGGGCACGCCGGGCCAGCCGAGCGTATCTGCGAACTCCGGCCGCCGGACGAATGGCGGGACTCGTACTGCATATGGACCCCCTCGCATGGGCAGGAAAGGATTGACAAGAGATTGTGTCGGCCGGGATAATAACCACCTTGTGAATGCAAGGAGAACATGAAGCAGCCGCTTTTGATCGCATGCGATTTTGACGGCACCGTGACGAAGCAGGATACCCTCGTGGAGATCCTGGACAGGTACGGTTCCGCCTCCTGGCGATCCGTCCAGGATCAGGTCGTCGCGGGAACCTTGTCGATCCGGGAAGGTCTCCGGCAGGAGATGAGCTCCGTCCGGGCGGATCTTCATCAACTGAAAAACCTGTTGAGCGAACGGGTGGCCCTAGACGCCGGGTTCCCCCCGTTCTTCAGCCGGATGAGAAACAGCGGCATTCCGGTCGTCCTCTTGAGCGGTGGATTCGACCTCTGCGTCGAAACGGTCATGCAGCGGCACGGCCTGTGGCCTGTTCCGTACCTGGCAAACCGGCTGGTCCGCGACAATGGGTCGTGGCGTGTGGAATACCCCCACCCGTCGGCCGCCTGCGACAACTGCGGCCACTGCAAAGCGGACGCCGTCAAAGCGTGGAAAGAACAGGGATATTTCACCGTCTTTGTGGGTAACGGCGTCACCGACCGTTGCGCCGCCGAAGTGGCGGGGTTGACCTTCGCGAAGGATGAACTGGCGGCCTGGTGCGCAACGCAAAAAATTCCGGCGGTTGCCTACGCCACCTTCCACGACATCGAGGCGGATTTAAACCGCCGCGGCTGGCTTTAAACTCTTGAGCTACCTGAAGGAGATGGCTGTCAGGCGCAGGGTGATGTCTAGGACCCCCTCCTGTTTTTCTTTCACGCCCACCCTGGCCCGTTCCACCTGGAAGAGGGACGGGGAGGATTCGATCGCATGGACGAAGCGAATCCACTGCCGGAAATCTCCCTCTCCCTGCAGATCAAAGATGTAAATCTGGAACAGATCGTTGACCTCCCCCTCCTGCGGCTTGATCTCCAGCGAAGCGATCTGATGCTCATCCGCCAGCTTCTGTATCTCCTTCAGGAAGGTGGCCATCTGAAGGCCCGGGTCTGAAACCGGAACGAGATACTTTTTGAACCGTTCCAGATGGTCGCGCACCATCTTTTCCCTGGCCAAAAGCCGCTGCTCCGTCAGCAGGGTCTGCTCCAGGGAATCCAGGTTCTCCCGGAGGTATTCCATCCGCTGCAACCAGGGGGTGATTGCCAAGCGGTCCATAAAAACAAGGGAGATCATCGCGGCGCACGCCGTTCCCAGGATTTTTTCCCGGCGTCCCCATTTGATCTTCGGGATGGAAAATTTCAGCTTTTTCACGGCGACGCCCCCTTCCCAGGAACGTTCAGCAGGCACTCGATCTCGAAATCGGTCACGCTCTGCTCTCCTTCCCTGCGTTTGGCGGTCCGCCTGGCCGTCACGCTTGAAAAATCAGGCAGCTTGCCCAAACCGTTCGTCAATTCGTAAACCTTAGGAAGCTCCGAGGAGACCCCTTTCAGAATGACGCTTTCGTTCGCTGTGAACGCGATCGACTCCAGGCGGATTTCCGGCGGCAGAACCTTCGTCACCGCGGAGGTGACCTCGAGCAGCTTGCCCCTCATCGTGAGACGGTCTTGAACGACGCCGATCTGGTCCAGGGCCTTGGCCAGACCGCGGGCATTGGCCCGAATAGCGAGCTCCTGGCGTTCGATCCTCGCGGCGTAGCGCTCCACCTTGATCATCTTTTCCAGCCCCCAGCAGGTCAGCAGCAGCAGGAGCACAACCAGCTGACCGCCCAGCATGACCAGAGCCCGCGATCGGCTTTCGAACGCCAGACGCAGTTTGACCGGCTGCGGCGTCAAATCAACGTCGGTCGACCCCAGAGCCAAACCGATCAGCCCGGAGAAGGAAACGCGGGCCGTGTTTGGCTGGGAAGCGGCGCTGCCATGGATCGGAATCGGCTTGGAAAAGGTGCTGACGATGGTCACCGGCAGTTTGAGATCCCGCTGGAGATCGGTCTGGAGGGCCGGCCGGCGCTCGGCCAGGCCGCTCAAGACGATTTCGGAAGGGGGCAAAACCCCTTCCTCCCCCTCCAGGGCCTCCAGAGAGCGCTGGAGCTCTCCCGTCAAGGTGGCGGTCCCTGCCACGGCGTCGGCGGCCAGGTGGGCCGCTCCGCATTCGATGGAGCGGTGGAAAACCGGCTGCCCTCCCTGAAGAACCACCACCGTTGAATTGTTCCAATCCACATCGACAAGAACGACCGTCTTTTCCGTAAAGCCGGCCCCCTTGCCTGCCTTGACCAGGCGGAACCAGTTGACCAATCCCTCCAGGTCGGCCCCAACATGAACCGCCATCCATCCGATGCTGTCCAGCACCGAAACGGTCCGCTGGACGACGTCCCGGTGGGAAATCGCGATCAGGACATGGGAATAGCCGGTTTTCCCCTGTCCGACGATCTTGAAGCCGGCGAGTATCTCCTCTTTGGCGTAGGGGGTGTACCGTTCGGCTTGCAGGTCGACAATCTGCCGAATCTCGGCGGGATCGACCGAGGGCAGGTCGGTGAGCCGGATGGTGGTGAACTGGGATGGGTTGGCGATCGTGACTCGGCCGGGATCGAAGCCGGCCGACCGGCCCAATTTCTCCGCGAGAAGCTTCGCGATCTGGGCGTCGCTCAAGCCGGTGATCGATTCGGCGAAAAAGCGGTGGATGACCCGTCCCTGCGGCCCCGGCAGGGTGTACACCAGCTTAAACCACTGGCTGTCCAGGGAAACGACGCTCCTGCAGCCCGGCAAAACCCTCAAGGAACGCTGGACCGGTTTGGCCGGAACCGGTTTCCGGTCCGCCGCTGTTTGACCGCCCCCCTTTTTCTCTTTTCCCTGATCCTCCATCAGCCGCCTTTATCCCTCCCGCCAGGCCGCGATCCGGCCTGCGCGGTCCACGACAGCCCACAGGGACCTCCTGTCTTTCTCGGACGTCAACTCCCCGCGGGCCGAAAAAATGTACGCTTGCGATGTCACACCCAGAAAACCGTCCTGGACAAACTGGGCCAGCCGATTTTGATCTTCGATCGGAACCTTTTGGTCCATTTCCATGAGTATCTGCTGGGTGGAGGTGAAAACTCTGTCGTCCGGCGTCCCCAGGCGGTCATCCTCCCCTGCTTTATAAACGACAATGGCCGAGACGGCCGGCTCCGACAGGCCCATCACAGCCAGGGTCTCCTCGCTGGCCGTGTTCATATTCACGCTTCCCGAACCATAGACAGTGATGGAACTCTTCACCCTTTCCCAGAGATCGAAACTCATCCCCCTGACCAGCAGAAGCTCCTCCACCGACTCGAACGCTTCGTCTTTGCATTCGTACGGTTCGGGCAGCGTCTGATAGTAAAAATCTTCAGCCCCATAGGGACGGGCGTCGTCGTCTTCGTCTCTCCAGTCAATGATCGAATCGGTTATCATGGCGGGATCTTCCACGCCGGCCCGGTGGAAGAGACGCTTCAAGACATCCTCCGGCGCCGTGTTCAGGTTGATCTTCCCGTCTTCATCCGGCAAAAACTCCTGCTCCGTCTCCACCTTCACATCGGGGTCCCGCAGCACAGCCCATTCTTTCAGGAGAAACATCGTCTCTTCGGCGCTGTCGTATCCGGGCGTATCATCCTGGGACAAAACCATCAGCACCCAATGCGGCCCCCCGGCTAACCGGTAATAAACCCGGGATTGCTTCTCCAGACGCCTGACAAACCCGAGCATGGCCTCCACGTTCACGCCGATCGCCACCGCCATGAAACTCAACAGCGTGACCGCCCAAACAGCAAGAATGAAGACTGAACCGCTCTCACGACGTGGGAATAATGACCACGACGGACTGCTGCACCATCTCTTTTTTGTCATAAGGGGTGTACCCAATCTCCAGCTTGATGGCTTGCGGCGAAAAATTCTCTTCCTTTTCATCCCAGGCATCGGTCCAGCCGGTCCCGCCCATCGCCTCCGGCTTATAAAAAAAGAAACGGACCCTGTCGATCCCTTCCACAATGATCTTTTCCCCATCGCGAATGGAGGAGCCGCTTAAACCTCTGTAGGAATGTTCGGATCGAGATAACGTCCCCGCGGCGTCGTTGAAAAAATAAGCGACCCTGCCTATGTCGAGGACCCTTTTCCCCTCCCTTGTGTCAAACTCCAGAAGAGCGGGGAAAGAAATCTGATCGTACCGCCCGTCCAAGGGGATGGGTCGGAACCGGTGCATGTTGCGAAGATCTCGGCTGAACTCCTCCAGCGCCAGACGGACCTGCAGATGCCGCCCGGAATATTCCCTCCACCGGTCCCAAACCCTGAATCCCCCCATGACGATCGAAACGGTGACGCCGGTGATCATGGCGACCAGCGTCACGGACACCAGCAGCTCCACCAGCGTAAAACCGGTTCTTGGCTTCACTCCCCCGCCGCCTCCTCCGGCCGCTGCAAGAGAAACATCGTGATCCCGTAATTTCCGGCTCCCCTGCCCGCGCCCCAGTCGACACCCACTGAAAGCTGCCCCAACGAAGTACCCTCTTCAACCTCTTCGGCCCGGGCAAACCAGCGATACTCGATTCCACCCTGCCGGAAAGAGCCCTCTTCCGAGATGTCGAAAGAGCGTTTTTCAAAAAATGTGACCTGCAGATCCCCGAACTTGGAGCTGGCGAACTGATAGGCGATCACCCGGCTTTCGGCCGTCTGGATGGCCCGCGAAATGGCCGCCAGGGCCTGGAGCGATCCCACCCCCGCGATGGCGATCAGCACGATCGCCCCCAGCACCTCGATCAGCGTCAACCCCCTCTGGCACCTGGTCATTATTTACCTTCGCTTGTCGCCTGCCCCCAGTTCGTGACGTCGTCATCGCTTTGCACCCCATCGGGACCATAGGAAAAAAGATCGTAATCCCGGGGCGGATGGGTCCCCGGATACCGATAGTTGTAAGGTTTTCCCCACGGATCAACCGGCTCTTGTTCAATGTAGGGGCCCTTCCAGTTGGTCGGCAGCGGTGGGGCGGCCGGCTTTTCAAGGAGCGCCTTAAGCCCCTGTTCGGTGGTGGGATAGCGGCCGTTGTCCACCTCATAAAGCCGCAGCGCCAAACTCAAGTTTCCCTTAATGTCGGCTTCCGCCGCCGTCCGGCGGGCCTGTTCGGAGCGGCCCGCCAGTTTGGGAACGACCATGGCGACCAGCGCGCCGATGATCACAATCACCAGCATAAGTTCGATGAGGGTGAACCCCTTCTTTTTTCTCATTTTCATTGTTTTTTCAGACACTCCCCTTTGATTTCCCGATAAGGCCGTGAATAGTGTCCAAAAACTCCTGGGCCTGGAACGGCTTGCGGATATAACCGTCGGCGCCGCAGCCGGCCCCGATCTTCTCCCCCTCCTCGGCCGCCTTCGCCGTGAAAAGAAGTACGGGGATCTTCTGGTACCGCTGATCCTTCTTCAAAAGAGAACAGACCTCATAGCCGTTTTTTTTGGGCAGCATGAAATCCAGAATAATCAGATCCGGTTTTTCGGAACTGGCCTTCTGAAGCGCCTCCTCCCCGTCCATGGCGACGACCACCTGAAAACCGGCGATCTCAAGACGCTTGCCCACCATCTTGACGATGCTCGGCTCATCGTCGACCAGAAGGATCTTCACGCGTGCTTTCCGCTGGCCGCCTGAAGAGCGGAATTCGCCTTGGCCAGCAGCGTCATGACGTCCAAACCGTCCTCCGGGTAGACGGCCGTCCCGATTCGGATGTCCGGAAGCATCTTCAACGACGCGGTCGACATGAGCCACTCCGCCAAAAGTTTCTTCAACCGCTGGGCCACCGACGCGATCCCGGCCGACTGGGCGGAGAGCAGCACGACGCCCGAGTGGCTGCCGATCTCCATAACGACATCGTTCCTTTTCAGATGGGACCTAGCCAGGTCGACGACTTTTTGAGCGCAGGTCGCCGGGTCCCATTCCTTGGCGGCGGCTAAGGGACCGGTGAACTGCGCCAGGTCGACCACGATCAAGGCGACCACCTCGTTCTCGGCCCGGCCGGCGGATTCCACAAGCTGCTCGAAAGATTTCTCCAGGGCCATTTCCGATGTATAGATCGGCAGCGTGAAGGTAAAAACGGTCCCCGTGCCGAGCTCGGATGTGACGCCGATGGATCCTCCGTGCAGCTCCACCAGCTCCTTGCACAACGCCAGCCCTAAACCGGTTCCGCGCGTCTGGCTGGCTGCATCCCCGACCTGCGAAAACTTCTGAAACAGCTTCTTGAGGTCCTCTTCGGAAATGCCCGGACCGTCGTCTTTGACCGAGACGGCCACCTGCCCGTCCCGGACATCAACGGAAAAAACGATGTTGCCGCGCTCGCCGGTGAACTTGATAGCGTTTGAAAAAAGGTTGCCCAGAACCTGCAGGATCCGGTTCGGATCGGCGAAGACCGCCGGCACCACGCCGCACTCGACGGTCAATCTCCGGGAGCCGGCGATCATCCTGTAGCTGCGGATGGTGGATTCGATCAGCTCCTGGATGCTGACCTTCTGCCGGACCAGCCGCAGACGGCCCGCCTGCAGCTTCGAGAGGTCCAGGAGATTGTTGATCAGCTCGGCGAGCCGATCGATACTCTCCTCGATCGTCTTGAGGAAATCGACCTGTTCCTCATTGACAGGCCCCAGCGCGGAATCCAGCAGGAGGCGGACCCCCTCTTTGATCGCCGTCAACGGGGTCCTCAATTCGTGACTGACCTTCGCCACGAACTCATCCTTCACGGAGAGCAGTTCTGCCAGCTTCTTGTTGGAGGCCTCCAGCTGGCTCTTGGACGACTGCAGATCCGCCAGCAGCTGCTGCATGATCTTCTGCTGGTGAACCAGCTCCTTGTTCGTTTTTTCGAGCTGCCGCGCCTGTTCCTGGCGCTGGCGTTCGAACCGTTTTCGATGCGTGACATCCAGCGCGTAGATGCGGATGGAGCGGCTTTCGGGAACGAGGGAAATCAGCTCCTCAAAGACCGACTCGCCGACCTGGACCTCCCTCTCCAATGACCGCCGCTCCCCCTTTTCCAGCTCCGCGGCCGCCAGCACCACCCCCTCCAGGATTGGGTGGCGAAGCCCTTGATCCAGGAGTTTTGGGAACTGCGATTTAGCGGCCTGGTTCAGGTAGGAGATAGCCCCCTCCTCATCCAGCTCAATGACCGGGTTGGGATTTTCCTCCGGGAAGGCGGCCAACCGGGCCAACTCCTTTTCCGTCTTCTGTCGGTCGCTGATATCCCTGGAGACGGCGATGATCTCCCGGACCGCCTTCGTTTGGGGATCGCGAACGCGCCGGCAGGTCGTCTCCACCCACAGCATCCCGCCATCCTTCCGGCGAACCCTGTACCGGATCGTGAAAACGTCCTCCCCCGAAGCCGCCGACATCACCGTTTCCACCTTCGGCAGGTCCTGAGGGTGAATGAACTCCTGCATCGCGTGGCCGGTCAACTCCTGGGGTTCGTAAGCGGTCAGGTTTTTGGAGGCGGGAGAGGCGTAAAGATAGATGCCGGTGGGGGTGTGCCGGGAGATCATGTCCGTGGAGTTTTCCGCCATCAGGCGGTAGCGCTCTTCACTCTCCTTGAACTCCCGCGTCATTCGCTCGGCCAAACTCATCGAACGGATGCGGGACGAGGAGAGCGAATAAACGATCCCGAAAAGAAGGAAGCTGAAGACGATCCCCGCGCACAGGACGAGGATCGGCAGCCCCTCCTTGGCCTCCGTCAGGCCGAACCCCGGCATCGCGGCGAAGGAGAGGCGCCACTGCTGGTCCGCCACCGCCAGCGTCCTCTGCTGGGAAAAACGGGGGCGGTAATCCGGCACCCAGGTCCTCTGCCCTTTCCGGTGGTCGTAAAGGAGGTGCTGGTCGGTCAGCCCCTGGCCGTCGAAAATCTCGAAATCGACGCGTGGCGCAAAGTGGGGGCGGCTGGAAAGCTCGCGGAACAGCTCTAAGACGTGGAACTCTCCGACGATGAAACCTTTGAGCTGCTGGCGGCGCTCTTCAAGCGGCAGATCCGGGCTCTCCGGCGGGAAGACCGGCAGGAAGACCAGGAATCCGGCCCGGTTGCCGGTGCCGGTCAGCAGGGAGATCCGGCCTGTGGCGGTCGGTTTGCCTGTCTGCCAGGCCTTTTCAAGCGCCGCTCTGCGGACCGGTTCGGTCGAAAAATCGAAACCGTGTGCCTCCTCGTGTCCCTGAAACGGCTCGATGTAATTAACGACCCAGTACTCTTCCCTCGAGCCGACCGGGTAGATGGAAAACTGGCCGAAGCCCTCCGGATTGACGCTGGTGTCGGTCCGGACCCTCTGAAGGAATTCCGCTTTCCTGTCGGCGGGAACCCTTTCCACGAAGCTGACGGAAGAAAGGCCGGGGTAATTCTGCCGGAGGTCGATCCCCTTCGAGTAAGCCGCAAACTCCTGCCTGGTGACGGTCTGGCTGGCGGCGAAAAGTCCCTGGTAGCCGTAGAGGGCATTCAGACAGAGATCCAGCCGGCTTTTGATCAGCTGATGGGAGGCGTCAACGGCATCCTGGAATTTCCGCCTCGCTTCGCGGGCGGTGTTGTAGGCGGTGTACCGCCAGAAGAGAACCGTGAGAAAGAGACAGAGCAGGAGAATGGGAAAAGCCACTCTCCGCCCCTGCGAAAAACGGAGCACCCGCTACCCTCCGCAGGTGAGACAGTATGCTGTCGGTAGACTCATCTGGCTTCTCTGATCTCCAGTCACCATAATACCTTAAGACGGCGGCCCGTTGCTAGTCGCTTGTTGCTGGTTGCCGGCATCCAGCGGTGCCACCCCTGCTTCGGGTTGGCCCGCCGCGGACCGTTCGGCCTACCCCAGCGAGGCAAGCCTCACTCGCGCATTCGGCCGGGCTCGTCCCCCAACGGAAAGTCCGCCGGGGACACCGTGCCCGCCCCGGCCTCATGAGCGTCCGCGCGCGGGCCAACCCCTCGCGGGGGCCCCAGCACCGCCGGGTATCCGGCACACCGGCCGGCGGGATCGGGGTGAGCAGACCGTTTTTCGAGGCAGCGGGCACGGTTCCGGCTTCCTCTTATTCGTCGGGGTCGAATTTTCGTTTGCGCCTGTTCAGGAAGGCCGGAGAGCGACCGAGAAAACCGAGCGAGGCCGGCACGCCGGGCCGGCCGAGCGTGTCTGTGAACCCCGGCCCGCCGGCCGTCTGGCCAACCGGCTGACCGGCTGATATAATCCACTCATGCCTGACGTGACGCCGGCGGAGCTGAAATCCCAGATCGCCCTGCTGAAGGAAGAGATCAAGACGGTCAACGAGATCGGCCGCCTCCTGCGCGCCACCCTCCAGACCAGGCAGATGATCCGGCACGTCGCCTCCTATCTGAAGCAAACCTTTCCCATCGCCCTGTGCGGAATTTTCCTGGCGGAACCCCGCAAGCTGTTCCTGACCCGGTTCGCCCCGATCTCCCAGGTCGACATGACCAACATCTCCCGCCAGATACTGCGGACCGCCTCCGAAAAGACGCAGAAACATTTTGATGAAGACTCAGTTGCCGTCATGACGGAAGACGATTTCGGCACCACCGGCTCCGGACCGATCGGAAGCATCCGCTCCCATCTTTCCTTCCCGATGACGATCGGGGGAACGACGGGGGGAATCCTGTCGATCTTCAGCGCCCAGCAGAACATCTTCAACGAACAGGACATCCACGCCATCCAAACCGTCGTGGACCAGCTTCAGGCGGCGCTTCGCAACGCCCTGCTCGTGGAGCGCCTCCAGGAGGCGGACCGCTCGAAGAACGAGCTGCTCTCCATCATCTCCCATGAATTGAGGATCCCTCTGACGGTGATCCGGGAAGGGGTGAGTCTCCTCTCGGAAGGGGCGCTGGGCCCGGTCAACGCGGAGCAGACCGAATTCCTGGGGACCGTCTCGCAGAACGTCGATCGGCTCCACCATCTCCTGGACAAAGTCCTGCTGGCGACGCAGGTGATCACCGGCAAACTCGCCTTCTCCTTCGAAACCGTGGACATTGATCAGCTGTTGTCCGAGACCGAGATCGCCCAGCGGCCGGCGGCCGACGGCAAGGGGGTCCGGCTGGAAAAGGGGCAGATCCCCCACGGATTGACCTGGAAGGCCGACAAGCGCCACCTCCAGCAGGGCCTCGTCTACCTGATCGAAAACGCCGTGCAGGCCACCGATTCAGGCGGAAAGGTCTCCATCAGCGCGGCGGCGGACGACAACGAACTGGAAATCCGGATCACCGACACCGGCAAGGGGATCCCCCATGAAGCGCTCCCCTCCCTTTTCGACTCTTTCCGGTCGATCGGAGGAATCCACGAGAGGAAAACCGGCGGGCTCGGCTTGGGGCTTTTCATCACGAAGGCCCTGGTGGAGGGTCACGGAGGGACGATCGCAGTTCAGAGCGAAGCCGGGAATGGAACCTCGTTCAAGATCCGCCTGCCGCAGAATCCCGGTCCACAAAAACCTTCAGGTTCGCCGAGGCGATAAGCTCGTCGATCTTCGCGCGCTGGGCCTTCAGACGATTCTTGTAATCGATCTGCTCCCTATACCGGTCCCGCTCCTTCGGGAAATCGGCGAGATCCCCTGACCTTTTGTCCAGCAGTCGGTAGACGCACCACTGGGAGGACCCAAACGGCATAGGAGGTGCGACCGAACCGATCTCGCCGGCGTGAAAGGCGTATATCTGTTCCTTCGGGATCCCCCACAGCTCGATGTAGGCCTCCAGCGTCATGGTGCTGACGGGCCGGACCCGGCGCTCTTTCTCCGGCTTCTTCCTGTCTGCGGCCTTCATCTTCTCCCAGGCACGCCGGCTCTTGTGTTTTTCGTAAAAGGCCTGCGCCTCCTCTCGGGAGTCGAAGATGACCATCTCGCCGCCGACATGATGCTTTTCGTTCAAGAATTCCTGCTGCATCTCCTCTTCTGTCACCGTCACTTGAACATCGTTCCAGATCAGGTCCCGGACCTTCGCGATCTGGACCAGATAACGGGTTTGGTTTTCGAAGAGATCCGGCGTTTCCCCGATGTATTCCTTCACCCATTTCTGGTAGGCATCCGGATCGCCCCGGCGGGTGAAGGTTTGCTTGTTTCCCTTCAAAAATTCGTTGATCTGCCGCTCCAGTTCGTCATCCGAGACGGTGATCCCGCGGCGGTGGCCTTCAAAGTGCAGAATCAGGTTTTCCCAGGTGAAACGCTCCTGCTCCTCGGCCGAAGCGCTGTTCGCCCCCCATGGCCTGGGGAACATGGCGGTCACTCTCCTGGCAAACTGGTAGTTGGACAAAGGGACCGGCGTGCCGAAGATCTCGCCGGCCGGGTCAGCGGCAGAGGGATCTTCAACCGGCTCCGCGGGCCCGCTGGTAGAAAGAACGGCGGCGAAAAGAAGCGCGCCAAGGAATGACAACCGTTTAACGGACAATGGAGCTCAACTCGAAAATAGGCAGCAAAACAGCCATGACGATGAAACCGACGATGGCGCCGACGAGCAGAATGACGGTCGGCTCCAGGAGAGTGGCCAGCGTCCCGAGGGTGCGATCGGCCTCCTTCTCATAGAAACCGGCGACCTCCATCAGCGCTTCCCCCACTTTGCCTGACTCCTCCCCAACGGCCACCGTGTTGACTAAAAACGGCGTGGCGACCGGCATCCCCTTCAAGCAGGCCGACAACAGCTGACCATCCTTCAAACCGCCGGAAAGCCGGCTCAACTGCATCCGGATCACCCGGTGGCCGACGACCGGCACCGCGATCTCCGTGGCATGCAGGATCGGGATCCCATGATCCAGCAGGAGCCCGAAAGATCTGGCGAATCGGGCCAGTTCCACCTGCTTTATCATCGGCCCGATGAGGGGCAGCTTCAGAATCAGCCGGTCCCGCACCAGGTATCCCCTCTCTCCGAGAATCCGAAGCCCGACAAAAAAACAGAAAACGGCTCCCCCTAATATACCCCAAAATGAAGGATTGCAAACCCAATCGGACAACGTCAACAAAATGCGGGTGGGTAACGGGAGGACCCCTTCAAAATTGTCGAACAACCGGACGATTCTTGGCATCACGAAGGAGAGCAGGAAAAGGACCGTCAGGATTCCCACCCCGGCCACAAAAAAAGGGTAGATCAGCGCCGAGCGAACCTTCCCCATCAGGGCCTCCTCCCTGTCCGCTTGCTGGACCAGACGGTCCAGCACCTCCTCGAGCATGCCGCCGATCTCTCCGGAATGGACCAAACTCGTGTAGAGGGGGGGAAAGACGCGGGGGTATCGTCCCATGGCCTGGGCGACGGTATTCCCCTGACGGACGTCTTCCTCGATCTTCCGGATGACGGCCCGGATTTTCGGATGGCTCGTCTGGTCGCCGATCACCCGCAAGGCCCGCAGGATCGGAACCTGCGACCGGACCAGGGAGGCCAGCTGGCGGGTCACGTGGTTCAGCTCCCTGACGGGAACCTTGACCCGGCTGACCGCCGCCGAATCGGAAGAGCCGGAGGCCTCCGTCACCTCCACCGGCGTGTAGCCCCGGTTTACCAGCTGGGTGAGAACATTGGCGCGGGTATCCGCCTCCAGGATCCCCTCGATCAGCTCCTGCGGCCCCTTTTTAGCGACATACCGGTAAGCAGGCATGATGTCTTTGCGCCTCACTTCTCATCCTGAGTCGCTCTCAACACTTCATCCAGGGTGGTCAAGCCGGCCTTCACTTTCTCCCAGCCCATCTCCCTCATCGGCTGCATTCCCAGCTCGATGGCCGCCTTGCGGATGGCGTCCGCCGAAGACCTTTGGAGGATAAGATCCTTGATCTGCTGGGAGAGGAGGAAAAACTCATAAATCGCCGTCCGGCCCCGGAATCCAGTCCGATGGCATGCCCGACACCCTTTGGCTTGAAACGCCTTTTCCATCCCCGGCAGGGAGGAGGCGCCGGCCACCTTGCACTCCGGACAGAGCAGCCGGACAAGCCGTTGGGCCACGATGCATTCCACCGAAGAGGTGATCAGATAGGGATCGATCCCCATATCGATCAGCCGGCTGATCCCGCTGGTAGCGTCGTTGGTATGGATGGTGGAAAGGACCAGGTGTCCGGTCAGCGCGATCCGGATGGCCAGTTCGGCCGTTTCCGTGTCCCGAACCTCTCCGACCATCATGACGTCGGGGTCGTGGCGGAGCATGCTTCTCAACCCCTGCGCGAAGGTCAGCCCGATGGCCGGATTGACCTGGACCTGGGTGACCCCCTCCATTTCGTATTCCACCGGGTCCTCGATGGTAATGATCTTCCTGTCATCCGAGTTGATGGTATTCAAACAGGCGTAAAGCGTCGTCGTCTTGCCGGAACCGGTCGGGCCGGTCACAAAGACGAGCCCGTGCGGCTTCCTGACGATCGCCTCCAGCATCCGCAGGTCCTCCTCCCGGAACCCCAGATCCTTCAACCCGATCATCCGCTGGTTCGGGAGAATCCGAACGACGATGCTTTCGCCCCGAGAGCTCGGCAGGATGGAGATCCTCAAATCCAGCTTTTCCTCCCCAATCTTGACGCTGGCCCTGCCGTCCTGCGGAAGCCGCCTTTCGACCAGACTCAAATTCGAGAGAACCTTGACCCTGGAAATGATCGCCGGAAAGAGCTGGCGGATGGTGGGCGGAACATCGATGTTATGGAGGATCCCGTCGATCCGGTACCTCAACTTGATCTTCTCCCGGTACGGCTCCAGGTGGATGTCGGTGGCCCTCCTGGCGTGGGCCTCCAGAATCAGCTGGTTGACCAGTTTGATGACGGAGGCGTCCCCGGCAAGCTCCTGGATGTTTTCGATCGCCTCGTCCCCGGCCGTCTCGGCGGCCCCCGGCCGCTGGCCGGCCAGGATCTGATCCACCGTCTCTGCTCCGACGCCGTAATTTCTCTTCAGGGCCTGGCCGATCTCCTCCTCCGTCGCCAGCACCGGATTTATGGAGAACCGCCCCTGCAACGCCACCCGCAGATCATCCAGCAGCCGAACATCCTGGGGATTCGAGATCGCGACGGTCAAGACCCCGTTTTCCAGACGGACCGGGACGATCTTGAAATGGAGAGCGACCTTCACGGGGACCTGGTCCACCGCCTCCCTGCTGATCTCCATCTCCCTCAAGGAGACAAAAGGCATCTTGTACTGTTCCGCCAGAGCTTGAGCCAGCTGTTCCGGGCTGATCAACCCCTTCTGCACGAGGATCGTCCCCAGAGGAACTTTTGAAGCCCGCTGTTCCCGCTGGGCCTCCTGCAACTGCTCATCGGAAAGCCATTTTTTCTTCAGCAGCAGTTCTTCGATCCGCTTACTGATCATGCCCCCCCTCCAGGGATTTCCTGACCTTCTCCAGAGCGATCTGGTGGTGTCGCCTCAAGGCCCCGGCGATCTCCTCCAGCGTGGCCAGCACCAGCTTGATCCGGCGGCCCTTCAGGCGGGCCTGGTCCTCCAGAGCGCTGACCGCCCAGGCGTCCAGCGGGTTGGCGATGGCCACGGTGATCTGCGAACCGTCCAGGGAAACGGGAAAACAGGTGTGCTCCGTCAGCAGCGACGGCGCAAACATTCCGGCCAGGGACCAATCGATCTCCAGATCCTCGAACCGGACCCTCGGAATCCTGAACTGTTCGGAAAGGGCCTCCAAAAGCTGATCTTCCGTGATCCATCCCCTGTTGACGAAAATACGGCCGAGGAACTCCCCGGTCGCCTTCTGGACGATCAACCCCTCCTCCACCTGGTGAGAGGAGAGCCATTCCTTTTCGACCAAAATCTCCCCTAATTTTTTCAACGACGTGTTCATTTGAGCGCTCCAATCATATAAAATTGCTCCTCCGGGACGTTATCCATCCGTCCCTGCAGAATCCTGTCGCACCCCTCCAAAGTCTGCTCCAGCGTCACGTACTGGCCTTTCACACCGGAAAAAACCTCCGCCACGATAAAGGGCTGCGTCAGGAAATTCTGCAGCTTGCGGGCCCTCTCGTAAATGGTCCGGTCAGCCCTGGACAGCTCGTCCACGCCGATGACGGAGACGATCCGGCGGAGCTCCTCGTACTTGTTGAAGGTTTTCAGCGCTTCCATCGCCGTCCGGTAATGGCGTTCCCCGACCACGTCGGGGTCCAGGTTCGCCGAAGAGGACAGCAGAGGATCGATGCAGGGGTAAAGCCCCAGCTGCACCCGCTCGCGGGAAAGGACCATGATGGAATCCAGGTAGGTGAAAATGGTCACCACCGCCAGGTCGGTCAGGTCGTCGGCCGGCACGTAGACCGCCTCGATTGACGTGATGGAGCCGCCCCCCTCGGCCGACCGGATCCGCTCATGGAACTCAGACACCTCTGAAGAGAGTGTCGGCTGATAGCCGGTTTCGGAGGGGACCCTTCCCAGCAGGGTGGAGATTTCGGCGCCCGCCTGCACGTAGCGGAAGATGTTGTCCACGAAAAACAGGACGTCCTTGTTCTGCTTCTGGATGTATTCCGCCAGCGTCGCCCCGGTCGCCGCGACGCCGAAACGGCCGCCCGGCGGCTCATTCATCTGCCCGTACACCAGCATCCCCTTCGAAAGCAGACGGTGCATGCTCATCTCATGGTACAGCTCGTTGCCCTCGCGGATCCGCTCCCCGACGCCGGTGAAAACGAAGGCGCCGTGATGCCGCTCGACGATATGCTGGATCAGCTCCAGGATCAGGACCGACTTGCCCAGGCCGGCCCCTCCCAGAATGCCGGTTTTGCTCCCTTTGAGCATCGGGAAGAGCAGGTCGATGATCTTGATCCCGGTCTCCAACATCTGCGCCTTCTGCGTCAACCCCTTGACGCCGGCCGCCTGCTTCCTCAAGTCGAGGCGCCGGATCGGTTTCCTCTCTTTCGCCCGGATCGGCCCCTGCCGGTCAATCGGGTCCCCCAGGACGTTCATGATCCGCCCGTAACACTCCTCGCCGACAGGGATCTCGATGGAGGTTCCGCCCCGGACCACGGAGGCGGCCCGCTGAAGGTTCAGGGTGGAGGCCATGGCGATGCAACGGGCCACGCCTCCGGGCAGGTGCTCGGCCACCTCCAGCACCAGGCGCCTGTTGTCAGCCGTTGTGGTTTCCATCACCTCGTAGATGGCGGGGATCGCCTCCTGGGACGGGAACTTTACGTCTACGACCGGCCCCTGCACCCCGACCACCCATCCCTTCGGATGATTCATGACTCCTCCCCCTTCTTCGAGAAAAGCTGCGCGGCGTAGATCTCCCTCATGCTCCTGTCGATCACCTCATGGCGGCTTCGGAAATATTGGTGTTTGAGCGTCTTGCCCCGCCTCAGCAGCTCCTGGTAGCTCCCTTCCAGATGGATCGCCCGGGCCGCGAACTCCGCCAGGCGGCTCAGGGCGAAAATCTGCTCCAGCCGGTGCGAGATCCACTCCCTGCCCACGTAATCGACAAGGTCGTTCTGGCTCGATTCCCAGATGATGGCGGCTCTGTTGACCGGATCCTCTTTTGGCTGAATCCAGGCCGTGCAGGGCATCAGGACCTCCGCCGTGATCTCCTGGTGCGAAAAGGAGACCGGTTTGGGGTAAACAACGACCAGCTTGCCGCATGCCCCGGAAAGGAGCTGTTTGACAAGGTGGTCCCGGATGCTGCAGGCGAGCGCCAGCCGGCTGGCATCCTCGATCCCCGGGAAGGTGGAAAAGCGACGCTGGACGCCTCTTAAATAAATGACCCCCCTTTCCCCAACCACGGTGATCGATCCGTCGATCCCCGCCTGTTGCAAGCCGGCGTGCACGACCCTGGCGTTCAACCCCCCCAGGAATCCGGCGTCGGAGGTCACCAGCAGAACGCCGGCCCTGTCGGAGCGGGGCGCGGCGAACGGGTGGCTGACTTCCCTGAAATCGATCAGGGAAAGGATCTCTCCTGCCGCTTCCATGTACTTTTCGAAAAGGACCAGCTGCCGCTGAAGGACGAAGTACCTGGCGGCGGCGATCCCCTTGAGGACATCAACCACATGAGTCAAGTCGGTGTTGAACTGAACATCTTTCTTCAATCGGTTCAGCGGGATCATTTCGTCGGCACCCCCGTGTCCTGGATAAACTCCAGCAGGGCCTCATTCATCTTCTGCTTCAATTCGGGCGCCAGTGCCTGCTTCTCCTGAATCTCCCGCATGATCTCCGGGTGAACCCGCCGCATCCAGCCGCCCGCCTCCTCCTTGAACCGACTCCAAATCTGCGGGACGGCATCCAGCAGGCCGCTGCGGATCCCGTACAGGAAAAGGACCTGGTCGGCCAGGGCGGCCGGCTTGGATTTCGGCTGGGTGAAAAACAGGTTCACCAGTTCCCCTCTTCTCAAACGGGTCTCCGCCTCGGAGGAGAGATCCGCCTTGAGGGTCGTCATCCGCTGCAGTTCCTGAAACTGCAGGTACTCCAGGCGAAGTTTCCCGATCACCTCCTTCATCGCCGACGAGAGCGCCTTGTTCCCGATGCGGGAGACAGAGAGTCCCACATCGATGGCCGGCTTGAACCCCTTCTGAAAAAGGGAGGTATTCAAGTACAGCTGGCCGTCGGTGATGGAGATGATGTTGGTCTGGATGTAGCCGGTGATATCCCCCTGGATGGTGGCAACGATCGGGAAAAAGGTGATGGTCCCGCCTCCCAGCTCCCTGATGAACTTTCCGGCCCGTTCGAGAAGCTGCGAATGGATGTAGAAGATGTCGCCCGGATAGGCCTCCCGCCCGGGCGGTCTCTCCAGCAACAGCGAAAGCTGGCGGTAGGCCCAGGCGTGCTTGCTCAAGTCATCGAAGGCCACGAAGACGTCCCTTCCCAGGGAGGCGAAATATTCGGCCATGGCGGCCGCCGAATACGGCGCCAGAAACTGCTCCGCCAGTGGAGCAGAGGCGGTCCCCGCGATGACGGTGGTGTAATCCAGGGCGTCTTTCTCCCTCAACAGTTTCATGGTCTTCTGGAAAGCGGACTGGCTCTGTCCGACCGCGCAGTAGATGCAGATGACGTTCTTGCCTTTCTGGTTGAGGATCGTGTCGGTCACGATGGTCGTTTTGCCGGTCATCTGGTCGCCGATGATCAGCTGTCTCTGCCCCTTGGCGATCGGAAAGCAGGAATCGATGATCCGCACGCCGGTCTCCAACGGGTTGTTCACCGGCTCCCGCTCCATGACCCCAGGCGCGTCCCTGAAAATCGGGTTCATGCCGGCCGCCTTGATGGACCCCAGGCCGTCGACCGGCTCGCCCAAAGAGGTGACCACCCTGCCCACGAATTCCTCCCCCACCGGCACGCAGAACGGCTCCTGGCGGGAATAGACCTCGCAGCCCGCATGCAGGCGCGCCTTGTTCCCGAAGACAAGCACCAAGACGGCATCCTCCGTGAACCCCATGATCATCCCCGGGTCTCCATAAGAGAACTGGACCTTCTGGCCATTCCGGCAGGAAGGCAGCCCCCGCACCTTCGCGATGAATTCGCGGACGGAAACCACCCTCCCCACCTCCCGGACATCGAAGGCCGGCGGCGAAGGCCGGATTTCACTGGATTCGATTTTGAGCATGCCGCGCTATCTCCTTCAACCGGCTCGCCAGGGAGCCGTCGAAAACCAGATCTCCGAGCGTGATCACGAGCCCAGCCACCAGACGGGCGTCCACTTCCTCTTCCAGCTTGACCTCCAGCCCCATCGCCTCCTGCAATCGGCTGCCCAACAGCTTTTTCTGGGCGGGCGTCAGGGGAAAGGCGGAAACAACCTTGGCCTTATCCACCTTTGATTTCTGGCTCAAACCCTCCGTCTTGACCAGCCCGTTCTTCATCAGGCCGTCCACCCACTGGGCGTGCGCCGCTTCCCGCAGCTCTTCCGGCAGAGCCCCCTCCAAAAGCTGGCCGGCCCACTCCACCGCCTTGGATTCCATCGACTCGGACAACTCCTTCTGAAGCGCCTGCCTCGTCTGCAGCGCCTGCTGGACGATCCGTTCCGCTTCCCGCCGGGCCTCGTCGATGACCTGCTGTTTGGCCAACTCGGCCTCCGAGAGGATCCTGTTTTTGATCTTGTTCCCCTCCTCCTGCGCCTTCGCCAGCTGCTCCTGGTAGTGGCGGTCCCCCTCCAGCATCTTCTTTTTCAGCGTCTCCTGCTGGGCCAACGTCTCCTGGCTCAAGGTGTAGAGGTGCCCCGTCGCCTGGGTGAAATGGCGGGTCAGGACATGGCGCATTACCAGGAACAGAAGTCCCCCGATGAACAACAGAACCAGCACAGGGGCCAAGAGGGTCATCTCACCCTCCCCGCCCCGGCGCGAACAGCTGCCACACCACGAGGAAAGCGATGATCGCCAGCGCCTCGGCGCACAGCAGCGTCATCACCATGGCCGTCAGGATCTTCGGCGCGCTGGAGGGGTTCCTCCCCAGCGCTGAGATGCTGGCGAAACCGGCGGCGGCCATCACCAGCATCGGACCCATGACGCACAAAGAAAAGATAACGGTCAGAGCGAAATTCCTGCTCACGCACCTTTCCTCCGGTTTTTCACGTTTTGTCTTTGAGGGAAACGGCGGGACGATCGGAACGTCGTTCAGACCGGCTCCACCAAAGCGGTGACCCGATTCTTTTCGACCTTCACTACTCCCCGATGAATCGGCAGGGATTTGTCGTCAACGATAACAGCGCCCGGGAAAAGTCGGCTCACCAGCGGCCGATGGAAAGGACCTATTTCGAATACGCCTTGCTCACCGGGACATATGACGCGCGAAGCCCTGCCTTCGAATAAGGAGCGGTCAGGCCCCAAAATAACGACATCCAGAATCATGCCGCTTTCCCTCTATTTTCTGGGTTCGGCTGCTCCTCCGAACCGAAAACGCCCTGCTTCAAGACGCCGATGCTCTTTTCCTCCTGCGCCTTGCGGTGCCACGTCCAGAAGAACAGCCCTCCCAAACATCCTAAGAAAATAAGAATCATGATGATCAGCATCCACGTCGTCTTTGTCGACGGCGCGTCTGATTTGATCTTTGACTCCTCCAGCATTTCAGGAACCGGCACCCCGCCGGTGAAGGTCAGGAGCTTCTCCATCTTGGCAACATCCTCCTTGACCTTCTCGATCGCCTCCAGAGAAAGGCGGTAGGCGCCGATCCGCTGTTTCCGGCTCAATGTCTCGTCGTTCTGCGTCTGCTCGATGCCGGCCAGCCGTTCGTCGAGGGCGTCGAACAGGGCCTTACCGGACTGGTAGAATTCGGACGGCTCCAGGCGCTTGAGCACCAGGCGGGCATGGTTGCGCAGGGCGTCCAGCTCCGCCTGGGGAACCATCCAGACGTCTTTGACAAGGACCTCGAAGATCTTCGTCTCCTGCGGGGCCAGCTGGACCGCGTCCTTGTAGACGTAGTAGGTCGACTTCACATCGTCGTACTCCAGGTCCAGCTCGCCTGAATCGATCACATCCTTCGGCGTGACCTCCTGGGGGAGATAAATCTTCACCGGCACCTGCTGGGCCTTGGTCGCGGAGGGGTTCACCGCCACCACCCGGAAAGAGACTGGCTCCCTGCTGGCCTCCTCGGCCGAGGCGGCTGGCTGGGCCGGTAAAACCGTCAGCGCCATGAAGAGCAACGCCGAAAGGGCGGATGTTTTATGAAACGACCAGGTTGACGACCACATCTTCGGTCCCTCCAAGCTTCTGTTCGATCACGCCCTGAACCACCTCCACCGCCCCCTGAATCAGATCGGTGGACTTCACAACCTGTTTCATGGAGGGAGACTCCTCCAGCTTCTGGGCGACCAGGGTCCCGATGTCTACCCCTAGATCGCCGCCCAGGTCTTTCAACTGCTGGGCGATCTGGTTGATAGTCCGGGCCGACTTCGTCTTATCGCTCTCCTGGGCTATTAAGGCCGGCAACCGGTCTACCTTCGAATTCAAAGATTGCAGTGCGACGGATACATCGGTGTCCCCGACGATCTGGCTGCGCATCTGGTTCAACGTCTCCATGATGTCGTTGGCCACCCGCTTGACACCGCTTTCGCTTGACGCCGCCGCTGCGACCGCGTCAAGGGTGGTGGCGGTCATCAGAACGTCCCCAAACCGGAATGACCCGTATTTGGACTCGTTGACGGTCACGCTGAACGGCTTGCCGGGCGTCAGCTGGGAGGCGAATTTCGCGGTGTCAAAGTCGAAGACGTAGAGGGACTCTTCATCGATGCTGGGGCTCATCGGAAAAGCGTTGACCAGGATGTTCCCCTTATGGTCCTTGATAGTGACAAGTGGCGTCAGCCCCCCTTCGGCCGCCTGGAACCGGATGGACGCCTCGGTGCCGGACAAAACATCCTTCGGCAGGCTCAAGGTGGCGGCATTCTTCTTCTGGGTCAATTCCGCTTCAGCCGCCGTCTCCTGCAGCTGGACGGTCGCGGCATCCGCCTTCGCAGCGGTCTCCTCCATGCTGGTCAGGATCTCATTAGCCGCCGTCTCAAACTCGTCCTTGGCGTCCCGAACTTCCTGCGCCGCGGCCTTGACCTCAACGACACCTTCATCCAGCTTGGCCTCAACGGCAGTCACGATGTTCTGCTCCGCCTGCGCTATCAGGGTGGGCAGAGGCGTTGTTCCCAGCACCGCGTCAACCTTAGCCTGGGCAGCGACCGCCGCCGCTTCGGTGTCCACCAGTTTCTTCTCCGTGTTGACACTGAACGTCTTGGGCGTATTGAAGATCCCGCCCAGGATGTTGGTGATGGAGGTCACGATGGTGTACGTCTTGCCGGCCTGGAGGGTCGTCCCGGTCCATTTGAAGTAGTAGTAGCCCACGTTCGGGTTGCCCGGCAGCGCGGTCGGGGAGATGGGATTTGTCGCGTGGTCCCCTATCTGCGCCGACCACAGAAGGGTGGAATCAGTGCCCGCCGCGTCTTTCTCATAGATGGCCACCTTCCCGGAGGTCTGCCCCGTCGGGACAATCGCGTTGCCGTCGCGGATCAGCGTGGACTGCATATCGAGCACATTCGCCACCGGATCATAGACGTACTGGGTGTTCGCATCATAGACGTGCACAACCACCGACTCCAGGTAGACCGTGATGCTTTGGTCGCTGTTGGCGACGAACGGTATCGACTTGGGCCCATACTCCGGATGGGTCCAGGTGGCCGTGTAGGAACCGTAGGGATGCCCCTGCCCGCCCCCGGCATGGAGCCAGGTGATCGGGTTGACCGCGGAGGAAAGGCCCGATTCGACCCAGCCGTCGGTCGAGGAAACGCTGGCACCGGTGATATGAGCGTTGGATAGAGCGTCGCGGACGGTCCATTGAATGAGGTAATAGTCGATATCGAAGACGGCGGGTGAAATGCTGTACCCGTAGTTCGGATCGTCCGGATTGGAAATCCGGATCTTGGCCGTCGTGGTCCAGTCGTCCGGCACCGTCCAGGTGTATCCGGTGGAGCCGCTGGAGCCGGACCCGTTGGTGACAATGCCGTCATCCGGGGTCAGCACGCTCTCATTGATCGGATTCCAGGTGGTGCCGCCATCCACGGAGTATTCGATCTTGACCGTGCTCATGGTGCCGTTCCAGTCCCACGTGATGGAGGTCGGTTTGTTGACGATGAACCGCTCCCCGCCGACCGGCGAGGTGAGGGTGAAATTCCCGTGGATGTTGAAAACGCCGGAGACATCCATCACTTCGAAGTCGGTGGCGTTTCGGCGAATCCGCAGCACGGAGTTCGTCGAGATGGTGTCTGGAATCGTCCACTCGTACCGCCCATCGTTGGTCACGACGCCATCATTAGCGGTCCCCTCGTTCTCATTGATCGGGTTCCAGTTCGATCCGCCGTCGGTGGAGTATTCAATCAAGGCGGTGGTCATGTTGCCGCCCCAGGTCCAGTCGACGTTGATCGTGCTGCCCACCGGGGCCGCCATGCCGGTAAAGAGCGGATTGGCCAGGATGAAGTGCCCCTGGATCTGGAAGGCGTTGTCGGAATCATCATAGACCAGGGTCGGGTCGTTCGGGTCGACCACCCGAACCTTCACCGTCGAGGAGGCCTTGTTCGGGATCGGGTTCCAGGTGTAGACGGTGCTGCCGTTGGGGGTGCTGGCCCAGCTGTTCTCGATCACGTAGGGGTTGGCCAAGGTGTAAACGTTATTGGAAGCATCCCGGAAGTCCGGATCGTTCGGATCGGTGGAGTAGGCGATCAGCTGGACCTGTGTGATGTTGCCGACCGTCGTCCATTCGATGGTGTCGGACAGCCCGATTTTGAACCGCTCAGCGCCGGTCGTCGGCCTGGTGAGCGTGAAGTTCCCCCGGATCTTGAAGTTGTAGTCCGAGACGTCATAGGCGTCGAAATCGGTGGGGGAACCGACCTTGACCTTCACCGTCGGGGAGATATTATCCGGAATCGTCCAGGGCTGGGAACCGTCGTTGAGCACGATGCCGTCGTTCGGTGTGTTGTAACTCTCTACGATCGGACCCCAGGTCGAGCCGCCGTCGGTGGAATACTCCACCTTCGCTTCCGGCACGGCGCCGTTCCATGTCCAGCCGATCTGGGTGCTGGCGTCATTGGTCCCCACGATGAAGTTCTGCGTGCCGGCGGCGTTGCCGTTGGGGTTCAGCACCTGGAAGAAGGCCTTGATCTTGGCGTTGAAGTTGGATGTGTCAAAGGCGGTTGACTCGTTGGCGTCCTCCACCCTCACCCGAAACTGGGAGGTGATCGGACCGTCCACCGGGTTCCACTCCCACGTCCGCTCCTGGCTGATCGGACCGGTGTTGTCCGCAGCGGCCGTCAGCAGGTTCGGGTAGGTGGACCCTCCATCGGTGGAATAGAAGATCTTGACCTGCGGGACATGCGTGCTTGTTGTGGTCCAGCGGACGAACTGCTGGCTCCCGATATCCCACTTGTCGGCGGAACTGTTCGGAGCCACTACGGTGAAGCCGGCGTTGATATAGAAGACATCCGAGTCGTCGAAAGAGTCGGCCGGGGCATCGGAATAAGCCACCCGGATCCGCCCGTTGGTCGTTAGACCGGACCCTCCCTGCCAATCGTCCGGAACGATCCAGGAGAAGGAGCCGTCGTTGGTGACAATACCGTCATCGTTGGTTCCCTCCTCGGTCTCTGCGATCGGGTTGAAATCGGTTCCGTTGATCGAATAGGTGATCTTGACCCTCGGGTTATCGCCAAGTTTTGTCCATGTGATGTTGAAGGGCGTCCCCACCACCAGCTTCTCCACCGCCCCGTCAGCCGGCCGAGTCACCGTGTAGGCCGGCAGGATCGTGAAAATATCCGAGACGTCGAAGACCGCCGGTTCATTGTAGTCGGTGATCTTCACCGCCGCGTTGGTGGAAACAATTCCCGGGTTGTTGGGGATCGTCCAGGGATAGGAGAGGGCGTCCGCCGCCGTCTGATCGATGATCAGGGTGTAGCTGGAGCCGCCGTTGGTGGAATACTGCAGACGGGCGTAAGCGATGGAACCGGTCCGGCTCCAGGTGATGTTGTTCTGGGACTGCACCAGCCATTTGTCGCTGCTGTTCGGCCTGCTGATGGTCAAGGCGCCCACAATCTTGAAGAGACCGGTTTCCGCCATCACCACCCCCGGCTCCGGCCCGGAATCAGCTGTGATCCGGATCTTTGTGTTCCCCCCCAGGGAATCCGGCACCTTCCAGGGGAAACCGGTCGCTCCCTGCGAGGCATCGTAGGCATTGGCCTCGTTGTTCAAGGAATCCCTGCAGAAACTGTAGGTCGACCCGCCGTCGGTGCTGTATTCGATATCCACCGTCGGAAAGTTTCCCCATCGGGTCCATTTGATCTGATAGGTGTTGCCAACGACGACCATCTCTCCCGTCGTCGGGGCATCCACCCGCAGTTTCCCCCGGATCTTGAACGGGTTGGCCGACTGGTCTGTCACCGCTCCGTTGTCCACATCGGTGACCCGGATTCGGCCCTGTGTCGTCAGGGCGGTGTCGGGGATAGTCCACAGGTTATACGATCCGGCAGCCGCCGAAAAGGAGGGGGTGATGTTGGTCCAGCTTGAACCGTTATTGATCGAATAATCGATTGAAACGTTGTTGATCTGGCCGGCGGTGGTCCAGGTGATGGCCGGGTTATCTCCAGGGAACCAAATCTCCGTCCCTGCGTTCGGGTAGGTCACATCCACGACGCCCCGGACGGTGAAGATCCCGTCCGACACGTCCGACACCACCAGAGCGGGATTGATGTGGTTGGAGGTCAGCCGAATCAGGGCGGTGTTGGAGGTGGTGGTGGTCGGCGCGATCGTCCAGTTCTCGTTGCCATCAGCGGCCGGGGTCGATCCGTTGATCGTGGTCCAGGTTGTCCCGGCGTTCGGGGAATATTCAATCTTAATGTTGCCAAGGGAACCGGTCGGGGTCCACTGGATGTTGACGGTATCGTTTACCTGGAAGTTCTCGGTTCCATTCGGGTAGGTCAGAATCAGTTTCCCCTTGATGGTAAACGGCACATTGGAGGTGTCGAAGACGTTCGGGTTATCGGCATCGACGATCTTGATCTTCAGCTGGTCCCCGATCTGGTCCGGAATTCCCCCCGGCCACGGGAAGGCACCAAGTCCTGCGTTGACCGGACTGCTGTTGATCTGGTTCGGGTAGTTGGAGCCGTTATCGGTCGAGTAATAGAGGTTGAGGTTGGCCACGTTGCCGAACTTCGACCACTTGATTTCGTAGGCGTCTCCAACCAAAAGAACGATGCCATTCTGGTCTGGATTCGGCTGTGTCAGGATCACCTGTCCCTTGACCGTGAAAACCAGGTTGGAAGGGGAGTTGACCGTGCTATCCAGGTTGTCGATAATCCGGACCTTTCCGTTGAGGCTGGTGGCGGTCGTCTCATCGATGTACCAATCGAAAGACAGGTTGGCGGCCGGCAGAACGGCGGCCCCGGGGATCGTCGCCCAGGTCGGGGAGGTGGAGTTGCCATCCGGGGCGTATTCCAGCCGAACCGTGTGTCCCGCCCCGGCGAAATCTCCCTTCTTCGTCCAGGTGATCTGATAAGTGTTGCCAACATCCCAGGACTCCCCTCCATCCGGGGCGGTCAGGTCCAGCGATCCCTTGATCGGAAACAGCCCGGATCCCGTGTTCACCGTCTCCCCCCCCGACGGCGGATTCCCGCTGCCGTCCGCGTAGGCCAGATCGTAGATCCGGATCTTCGCCTGGGAGGTAATGGTGGCTGGG
>JAMWCF010000004.1 GCA_023818695.1 Candidatus Omnitrophota bacterium | reverse complement strand
TCACCGATGTTCGGCCGAACGTCGGGTTCGAGGTGATGAAGAGGATTCTGGAGGAGATGGGGATCGTCTTCTACATTGAGGATTTCAAGGTCGACTTCCAGAAAGTGCAGGCCTACCTGGATTCGCTCGCGTAATTCTTTCTTTTAAAGAGGGGTCAGGTGCGGGTCAGGAACGTTTTTATAAAAACAGGGTCATCCATCCTGGCGGTCGCTCTCGGGTTGATTCAGCCGGCACCAGTCCATGCCTTGCGCGCCACACAGGTGGCCGAACAGCCGTCGGGCGGGCTGGAGGAGCTGAATGCCGCCTTGAAGGGAACCGTCAACGCCCCTGCCGTTTTGCCGGAAGCCCCTTTCTTGGGGCCGGAGTTCGTCCGGTGGGCCCACAAGGATTTCATCCTGCTTCGGGATGAAAAACTCAAAAAAGCGGTGATCCTTTCCCTCGGCCAATGGGACGATGGACAGGAGGAGGCGGCGCAGATGGACCGCCGCGTCGAGCAGGCCGAACGATGGTCCCGGCAGATGGCGGCCAACATCCTGACATGGCTTCGCCACGCCCGGGAGGAACAGGGGCTCGCTTCCAAAGAACTCGGCCGCGCCCTTTTCGCCTATCTGGATGAGATCCGGTCGGAGATAGACCGGACCAGCGCCGTCTCCGTCGAAAAGGGCTCCTTCGGCCGGTTGAAGAAGCAGATTAAGGCCCGGTGGGGTTCAACAATCGATCTGGAAATCCTCTCTTCCATAGTCTTCGAGTCGTTCTATCCAGACTTGGCCAGGGTCCTCGATCAGCAGGCCCGCCTGGCTTCAGCCGGAGGGGCCGTGAACCTGAACGGGAACGACGGAGAGGTCCAGCGGCGCCTGGATGATTTAAAGAGCCGGGTCAATCCGATCGGGATCAGCGAAGCGGCCGTTGAACAGGCCAAGACCCTGGCTGAAGCGGGATATACCGTAGCGGTCGCTCTGTTGGGTTCCCACAGCCCAGGCTATGGGGCCAATATCTTCGGGAGATCTCCAAAAAATATCCGGGTGGTTGAAACGCAGTTGCAGTGGTACAACGGGCAGGTGGCTGTCCGCCTGCCGGAAGACTTGGCCCCTCTGCTGGCTGATCAGCAGATCGCTCCGGTGATCGCCTCTGTGCTGGACAGGCGGGCGGAGGTTGACTTAAAGGAACAGATGGAGGAGGCGGCCGAGGAGGCCAGGGAGAAGGGGGTCGCTAGGGGACGGGAATCGGCCCGCGGCAGATGGTCGCCGTTCTTCCGGCGTTTGGGTTACGTCGCGGCAGGGCTTGCCGTGGCCGTCTTGGGGATCGTCGCCGTGATGCATTCTTCGACAGGCGACCAGCTGGACGGGATCGTTGCCGATGAATCGACGACGCTCCAGTTGGGCAACGCCGGAGAGATTTTGGAGCTGCCGGACAACCCGGCCGGCGAGCTGATTTTGGGCAACCCGGCGGAACGGCCTGTTGACCTCGGGATGCCGGTGGATCTGCCGGTCCAGAATAAAGCCGAGGCGAAACCGCCTGTCAAAGAAGAGGAACAGAAAAAAGAGATTGTTGAGGAACCGAAGACCGTTCCGGGACTCCAGGGCGGCAATCTGGGAGGGCCCCTTGTCGGGGTCGGGCCCGGCCCGGGTGTTCCCCCTCCGGATGAGATCATCCATCCGGTCACCTCGACCCCGGTCAAGAGCTGGGTGCCGGTTGATTCGGACGACCGGCCGATCGCTCTGCAGTTCAAGACCGCTCCCAGCACCAGCGGTTACCTGACCACGACTTACGAGGGAAGAACCGCTTTTGTCGTGCCGATCCGGGTCGGCTACGGCCAGTTGGTCGCGGTCGATTCAAGCACCAACCAATACAGGGCGGTGGCCCTGGTTTTGAGGGATGGATCCCTGCGCTCTTACTCCGGCGGTCCGCCCGATGCCGACGTTCTGGCAAAACTGCCTGCACCGCCGTCCAATTGGCTCAACGGCTGGGTGCCGACCGTCAGGGAAGGGGTCCCTGTTCCCCTGAAGTTCGAAACCAAGCCGGGTCCCAACGGGCTTTTGACCACCGTCTACAACAACGCCGCCGCCTACGTGGTTCCTCTGAAGAACGGCTACGGTCAACTGGCCGCTGTCGATCCAGGGACCAACCGGTACCGCTCCGTCGGGATCATCCGGGCGGACGGGTCGATCCATCCGGTGGAAGGGAGTGTCATCGCTCCGGATGTTTTGGCCCAGCTTCCGGAACCGCGGGCTGATTGGGTGAAGGGATGGAGGCCTGTCTCGGACGGCGCAGCGATCCCGTTGAAGTTCAAGACGGAACCGAACGCCGACAACGTTCTGACGACGAAACTGCCCGATCACCGGACCGGCTACGTCGTCCCGGCAATCGGCTACCATGGCCAAGTGGTGGCGGTGGACCCCGCCTCCGGGCAGTACGCGAGGGTGGCTTATCTGAATGCCGACGGCTCTCTGCGCTGGAGTGCCGGGACTCCGGCGGAGATTCCGGAAAACGTTCTTTCCAACCTGCCGTCTCCGCCGGCCAACCCTCTTTCCGGCTGGGTGCCGGTCGATGCCGAGCTGGTCCCTTTGTCGTTGAAGTTCGAAACCAAGCCGGGTCCCAACGGGCTGCTGACCACCACCTACGAGGGGCAGACCGCTTACGTGGTGCCTTATCCGGTCCGGTATGGCCAGCTGGTTGTGGTGGATAAAGGGACCAACGAGTACGCGGCCGCCGCTTACATCATGGGAGATGGCTCTCTCCAGCCGGCGAAAGGGGACACGGATGGCCTCACGCCCGTCATCCTCAAACAGCTTCCCACCCCGCCGGTCCGGCTGACGGAGGGGTGGCGTCCCACTGTCGACGGCAGGGAGATAAAACTTCAATTCAAGAATGAACCAGAACCGAACGGCTTCCTGACCACCACCTACCGGGGAAGGACCGCTTACATCGTCCCTCATCCGCTGGGATACGCCCAGCTCGTCGGGGTCAGCCCGATCTGGGGAGAGTATGAATCGATCGCGTTGATCCGAATGGATGGGACAATTGGCATTTCTTTGAGCGAAACCCAGATTCCTCCGGCAGTCCTTGCCTCCCTGCCTCCGCCGCCGGCCAACCCGATGGAGGGCTGGCAGCCGATCGATTCCGAGGGAAACCCTATGAAGCTGCAGTTCACAACCAAGGAAGGCCCCAACGGGATTTTGACCACCAGCTACCGGGGGCAGACGGCTTATCTTCTGCCGCATGGCCTGACGTACGGTCAGCTGGTGGCGATCGACCCGGTCTGGAACGAATACACCATCGTGGCGGTCCTGCGGGGGGATGGAACGTTGGCTCCACCGGGTCAGATCCCGTTCCACGTTTCCCCGGCGGTCTTGAACCTTCTACCGGATCCTCCTGCCAATCCGTACGAGGGATGGAGGCCGGCGACGGCGGAAGGCAGGCTGATCGATCTCCAGTTTGAAACCAGACCGGGCCATCATGGGATTCTGACGACCACTTATCAGGGACAGACCGCTTATCTGATGCCGGATTCGGTCACCTACGGACAGCTGGTTGCCGTCGACCCGGTCTCCGGGCAGTATGCAAGGGTGGCCTACGTTCAACTGGATGGCTCGCTGAAAGCCGACAGAGGGAAAGCATCGGAGGTGACCTCCGCTATGCTGGAGCATCTGCCGCCGTTGCCAGCCAGCCCCGCCGCCAACTGGGTTCCAATGATAGACGGCAGGCCGCTGACCCTTCCTTTTGAAACCAAAACCGGTCCCAGCGGGATCTTGACGGGGACCTATCAGGGGCAGACCGTTCATGTTCTGCCGCATCCGCAGACCTACGGCCAGCTGGCGGCGCTGGACCCCCTCTGGGGGAATTACGGTACGGTCGGGCTTATCCTGGGGGACGGATCGATTCGGAACGCCGGCGCCTCCGATTACGCCCTGACCCCCTCCTTGATCGCCCAGCTTCCGCCGCTGACCGCCAATCCTTTGAAAACCTGGGTGCCGACCTTCGAAGGGAAGGCGATTCCTCTTCCAAAAGGGACCGAGCGGAACGCCAACGGGATTTTGACCACCACTTACCGCGGGGAAACCGCCTATCTGCTGCCTCACACAGCCGCCTATGGCCAGCTGGTGGTCCTGGACAAGGGATTGAACCGTTACGTCCGGGTTGGTTTCCTGACGGCAGACGGGACGATCGATCCCGCTGCGGGAGACACGCTGGGAATCCCCCCGCCGGTCATCGACCTGCTGCCGCCCCCACCGGGCGGCCTGCCCGCGGCCCCTCTGCCGCTGGTCCAGCAGGCCGGCGCGGGTGTGGCTCCGCGCGTTCTCTTTTACGATCCGACCCAGCCGGTTTCGCCGCAGATGGAGTTCTGGCTCCAGCAGAACCCAAACACTGTCCTCTTTCCCTCTCCGTTTCTGCGGCCCATGGTGATGCCGAACGCCGGGTCGGTTGCGTTCGATCCGTTTTCCATCCTGCCGCCTTACATGAAGCAGATGAATACCCTGCAGGCCCAGCTGGATCTCCAGCGGCTCCAGCTGACCTTCGGGTGGGACCAGGAGCGGTTTGACCGGCTCCATCAGGCCGCCTCCGATCATTACAAACTCCTAGCCGGTCAGGGCAACAAAAATGTGGCAGTTCAGTTTCTGCCGCAGTATGAAAAGATGACCGGCACCCAGGAGCAGGAGATCCGCTTGCAGGTGGAGAAGATCCGGGATCTCGTTTCCAAGCACAGGGCGGCCGCTGCCGCTGGCCGGCCGGCGTTGGAAAAAAAGATTCAGGCCGAGGTGCTGGAGCTCTTCGACCTCCAAAAACGCCATGAACAGGCTCTGATCATTTTCCTCGATGGGTGGGTCACCCAGCTCAGCGGCCTTTCCCGGACCGACCCTTTCTACGGTTCCACGATCGGATTTTTCGTGGAGGCCAGGCAAAAAGCGGCCGTCCGAATCAAGATGCTGGATGAACAGAGGTCGCTCCAGGAAGAGATGGCTAAACTCGGGCGGCTGCTCCTTCCGCAGGTCTCCGGCCTCGTGGCCTTGGATGGGCCCCAGGAGATTCCGTACCTGACCGACAACCAGCCGTTGGCCGTCGATGCAAGGGCCGCGCTGGAAAAAGCGGTGCGCGGCCGTCTGGCCGCTCTGTGGGGGTTCAAGGTCCAGCTGCTGGAAGTGGAACAGGCGCGACTCACGCGGGAGGCGGCCTTCACCGATCAGTCGTCGAAAAGCGGACAGGCGGTCGCCGTGGCCAACTGGAAGTATCAGGATGCCTTTGCCCGGTTCCGGGCGGCCGCGGATGCCGGGCAGCAGCAGCTGGCGCTGCGGGATATGAGGCAGGCCTCCGAAGAGATCCTGCAGGCCAGAAAGGAGCGGCAGCAACTGGGTCAGATGTCGCTGGTTCTCTCCGGACAGATCCCGGTGGTGCAGGCGCTGATCGACGAAGCGAAAGCCAGGCAGGCGCAGGCCGCTGTGGGTCCGGCCAATCCGGCAGCCGCGGCCGCCGCCCAGAAGGCGGTCAACACGGCCACCATCCGGGTCGCGCAGGTCCGGGTTGACCAGATGCGGGCCAAGCTGAAGATCCCGCCTCCCAGGCCGTTGACGGCGACTGAGGCCCGCCTCTACCAGTTGGAGGTTCAGGCCGATCAGTTGGAACTCTCCCGCCGGCAAGGAGGGCTGGCCAACCTGAAACTCCTGGATTCGCTTGGGCTTCCCCTGCCGGCTTCTGGCACCGGGACCGGTGACGATCCCCTGCAGATCAGCGACCCGGTCCGGGCGAGGGTGCTGGGGCTTCTGGAGGTGCACCAGGGTTTTGTCAATATCAACCTGGCCTACAAGGCGCTGGTGTCCCAGCCGATCCGCATCAGCCTGGCGGAGAGCGAACTGCGTGACTCCAAAATTGCCGTACAGAAAGCGCTGGGGGAGATCCAGCAGATCGAATTAGCTATCGACTTGGCTCTTCTGGAAGTGAGCAAGGCGCAGAGCCGGCTTGACCAGGCCAACGCTTATCTGAAGGAGGTTTTGAGCCGCGGCGGGCCGGGCCGGCCTCCGGCCAGCCAGAAGGAAAGAATAGAAGCGATGGGGGGAGTCCCTTTCTTCACTGGGCGCCTGTCCGATGCGAGAGCCGGGCTCCAGTACCAGATCGGCCGGCTTCAGGAAGCGCGTCGAGGCCTGCAGTACCACCTGGATCGGGTCCGGAAATCGATGGAAGGGACCGAGTACCAAGCCGCTGTTTACCTCCAGCTAATTCAGGGGGCCCATTCCGCCAGGGACCATTACGAGCAGTTGGCGGTGACCTACGTGGTCGGCGGGATCCTGCGCGCGGAGTTCAGCGCGACCATACTTGGATGGGAGGGACTCACCCCGTCGGTGTCGCCCGGTGTGGCCGATCCGCCGCCGGATGCGGCGAAAGTGGTGACCGCCTCCGAGCAGTTTTTCGCCCAGGAGAAGGCCCGGTTGCAGTCTCAGATTGACCAATTGCAATTGCAGATCAGGCAGGGACGGATGGAGTTGACCCAGCAGCCGATGAAAGGAGAGGTGCTGGTCCACTCCCAGGATGGGTTCCGCTTGGTGGAAAAGGTCTGGCGGGCCCAGATCGATTATAAGAAGGCCCAGATCGCCGTGCTGGATGCCGGCAAGGATGCCGACAAACTGAAGGCGGCGTGGGCGGTCGCCAACGCCGCGGCCATCCGGGAGACGGAGGCGCAGATTGCGCTGGTCGATTTTCATCAGGGAGATCTGACCCGGGGTCCCCATCCGGTTCCTTTCCGACGGCCAGGGGAAACCGGTCCCGGCGTGGAGATAATCCCGGCGGTCCGGGAGGGGATGGATCTGCATATCCGCCAGCTTGAAACGAAGAAGACGCGACTCCGGCTCCTGCTCGCGGACCTGAAAGACAGGGACAGCCGCGGGGAACCGATCCCGACCCTCTCCAGTCTTCCGATTCCGACCCCAGCCACCGCCTCTGTTCTGGATCCTTTACTGGGGGTCGATCCGGCGGCCGGCGCCGGCGGTTTCGGGGCCGGCGGGGTCGTCCGGATCCATGGGAAGCCAGGAGAGGTGGCCCCTGTTTCGATCGACGGCGCGAAGACGAACCAAATCTGGCTGGTCGATCCGGTCTTTGAGGGAGGAGACCGGTGGGGCAGGAGCATGGTCTTTGTCAAGAAGGATGGGGTGATCCGGCCGGTCGAACGGGTTGTCCAGATTTCAGGCCGTCTTCTGCATCTGAAAGGGAGGCAGACCTTCAACGTTTACATGACCGGACCGGTCGGGGAGCTGGTCACTGGCCCGTTCCGGCTGGCCCCCAGCGGTCTGTTCGTCGATCAGAGGGCGATTCGTCTGGGGATCGTCATCAACCGGGATCCGGAGAATGCCGCCAGGGTCCTGGTCCCCACGCACGGGTTGGTTGGTTTCCAGACTTTCGAGGACGGCCTGCCGGTTGGTCTGATCACCCAGCAGGTGACCCTGGATGAATACAACAGAAAAGGGCCGGACGGCAGGGAAGCGCCCATCACATTGCAGCCGATTGGAAAGGATGCGAGGGGCAGACCGATTTACGGCGATTTTTACCGGGGCGGCCAGGTGACCTACGGCGAAAAGGGGGAACGGATTTTCGGCGGCAAGAGGGATCAGCAAGGTCCCCGGCTTCCAGAGATTTACGAGCAGAGAGGCGCTGCTTTCATCCCCAAACAGCAGGAGGTCTTGGTGATTGTCAGCGAAGCGACGGGGGAGGCGGCCGTTTCCCTCCGCTCCCATCCGATCCAGGTCCCCCAGCCGCCGGCCCCCACCGCCGGCCTGGAGGCGTCGACCGAGTGGGCCGGCGGGGTGATCCGCCGTTTCTCCGAGAAGTGGGGGATCCCGCTGGTGGAACCGGAGGCGGTCGTGCAGGAGCTTCGGATCGTGGCGGTGACCCCGCAGATTGCGCAAGCCGATCCGACGCTGGCCCGGCTGATCGGCCGCCCGATGACCATCGGCAGCGCCCAGATCGTGATCGTGCCGGAAGAGAAGAAGACGATGGAGGATCTTCTGATCGGCTGGATGAGCCGCGGTTTCTCGGTTACCATTCAGGAATACGGCGCCGAATCGGACACGACGCTGAACCTGTTCAAGCAAAAAGCCGAATTCCTCCGTTTCACCCTTCTGGAACGCCGTCCTCTGGAAGGGCAGAGTTTCCGTTCCATCTTGAGGCAGTTGGTTGCCAACTTGGCCGGCGTGGAGCCGTCGGTGATCCCGGAATCGGAGCTGCTGGAGGTCGAGCAGGCGCTGGCCGTCATGGCGTAATCCCACCTTCCAACCCATCTCCTTATCTGGTATAATGTTAGGTAGAGAATTGCATCTGATGTCACCCCACAGAAGGGCGTTTCTCCTGTTTGCACTCCTGTTGGCCGCCGCGATGGTTGGACTCTGTCTTCCGGCAGCGGCTCAACAATCCCCCCCGGATGCCGCGGCCTCCACCCCTAAGCGGCCGGAATCGATCCTTGTGGATGATTTTGAAACCGGGGCAACCCAAGGGCTTTTCGCCGAACGGAACAACCGTTTGGACGCTTTCCAGGGAACCTGGGCGCGCAGGCCTTCCTATACTGTCATCACCAAAGTTCCGGACACCCGTCCCGGCAAGGAGGGGCGGGTCCTTCGTCTGGAATTCTCCAAGACCGGCGGTTGGTGCGGCTGGTACACCCTCTTGAACGGCATCGATGTGACGAAGCACAACGCCCTGACCTTCTGGGTGAGGGGGGAGCAGGGGGGGGAGCGGTTCGACATCGGGATGGCGGATGAAACGATGCAGGATCTGGAGATCGATTCCGTCTACGTCGGTTCCATCATGTCCTTTCTGGACGAAGGGGTCACCACCGATTGGCAGCAGGTCAAGGTTCCTTTGATCGGGCTACGGACCGAAATGAACATGTCCCGCATGGGGTCGTTGGTTCTCTGGTTCCGCTACGAGGGGCAGGGGGCCATCCAGATCGACGACATCATGTTCACCTACGATGAGGATGTCGAGCGGATGCAGGAGGAGAACAAGCCCAAGGCCGTCAAGGATCCCCGCTTCCCGCGGTACATGTGGGTTTGGAAGACCGATCCGCTGGCCCGGATGGATGTCCGCCAGGAGCTGCTCGGTTTCTGCAAGGCGACGGCGATCGACGTAATTTACATCTACCTCGGGGAGGAGCCGATCGACCGGACCCCGGAGAGCTACCAGCAGTCGCTGGCCGAATTCCTGAAAGATGCGCATGCCGCGGGGGTCAAGGTCGAGGCTCTGCAGGGCAATCCCCTCTGGGCTTTGAAGGCCAACCACCAGCAGGTTCTCGACTGGGTGGGGGGCTACCTGAACTACAACACAAAACGTCCCGCTGAAGAGAAGATCGACGGCGTTTCTTTGGACATCGAACCGTACCTCACCTCCGAATGGGAAACCGGCGACCGGGAGCAGCTGACCGCCGACTTCCTGGAACTGCTGGCGGCCCTTCGGGAGTTGATCGACAAGAAGCAGGGGGACCACCATTTCGAAATGGGAGCCGCCATTCCGGTCTTCTACAAGAGCAGCCCGGAGCTGGAGGAGGGGATTCTGAAAAATGTCGATTATGCCGCCCTGATGGATTATTACGACACCGCCACCGATATCATCGAAAACGCCCGTTTCCACATCGACATGGCCAACCGGACCGGAAAGAAGATGGTGATCGGCGTGGAGACCCAGGATCTAGTCCAGATGAACCAGGGCAAGCGCCGGAACACCTTCCATGAAGAGGGATGGGCCGACATGGAGAGGGAGCTGATCAAAGTGGCGGAGACCTTCATGGAGGCGCCCGGCTTCGGGGGGTTGGCCATCCACTGCTACGAGAGCTACCGGCTTCTGCAGAAGGGACGCAATGTTCCGGTGCGGGAGCGTTCCGAGAAGATCCCGAAGCTCGACGTGGCCCGGTCCGAGAAACCGGTCGCCATAGACGGGGACCTCGCCGACTGGGAGGGGACCAACTGGATTCTTCTCAATAAGAAGAACCAGGTGGTGTACGGGGTGGGGGCTTGGAGCGGGCCGCATGACATCAGCTTTAAGCTGGGGCTTCGCTGGGAGCCGGATGCGATTCTGATGGCGGTGGAGGTGCAGGACAACACGATTGTTCAGGAGAAGACCGGCGGCGACATGTGGGAGGGGGATCATCTCGAGGTCTGGTTCGACGCCGACCTCTACGGCGATTTCAAGGAGGCGGTGAATTCCTCCGATGATTTCCAGTTCGGCTTCAGCCCCGGCAATTTCGGCTCCTTGAAGCCGGAGGCGCACGTGTGGGTCCCCTCCATCGAAGCCGCCGTCCTGAAGCAGATCCAGATCGCCGCCCGGACAATGGAGCGCGGCTACGCGATGGAAATCCGGATTCCGGCCTCCGTCCTGTTCCAAGGCGTCGTCAAGAAGGTCGGAGTCAAGCCGGAAGAAGGGGAGAAGCTTCCCGGCGGGATTTCCAAGGAACAGTACGCCCTGCAGATGGGGGTTTTGAACGCCAGGAAGCTTCAAGCCGGTTTCCGGTTGGGGATGATGTTCGACGGCTCCGACACGGATGAGACCCGCCAGCCGCAGAAATGCCTGATGTCGACTTCTCCGGAACGGCAGTGGGGCGATCCCACGAGCTTCAATATACTGGAGTTGAAGGAATGAAAAGGAGCGTTGTTCTTTTTGTGCTACTTTTTTCACCGGCCGCTGGCCCCTTGCCGCTTGTCTGGGCCGCCGACGGCGCTGCGCAGGCGCAGCAGGCCGGTTCCCAGGCGTCTCCGGTTCCGCTCGACGACATTCCGGCGCTGCCGCAGGGAACCCAGTTGTTCTGGGGAGAGCTGCAGTTCGCTCAGCGGGGCCGGATCGGTGGATACGCCATGCGCCCCTGCAAATACGGCGTCTTCCGCGACGCCAAGAACCGCAGGACGAAGGATTCCGAAGAGGCGATGTATTTCCGGTACCTGAAAACCCCTTACCCGGCTTTCGTCGGCGGCTACATCGTGATCCTCGGCGATCTTTCGGAATACCTGACGATGACCTTCTGGGTTAGGGGCAAGAAGGGAGGGGAGACCTTTGAACTGGGGATGAACGACACCGTCTCGAATAAAAGGGAGGACGCCGTCATCGCCGGCTCCATCTACCGCTACCTGCCCGATGGGATCACCACCGAGTGGCGGCAGGTGATCGTTCCCCTCGAGGATTTTTTCGGCGCCGACCTGAAGAGAGTCTACACCATCGTCCTGAATTTCAACGAGGAGGGGGAGGGGACCCTCTGGATCAGCGATATCGAGTTCCACAAGGAGCTTCTGGTGGACCGGGAAGGGGAGATTCAGGAGAAGGGGTATCTGCTGCTGGACAATTTCGACCACACCGACGTAAACCTGCTGGGGCGCAAGGCCAACGCCTACAAGCGGCTGCCGTCGGTCTGCGAGTTCAGCCGCGTGGAGGACCCCCGCATGGGGGAGCACGGTCGGAGCCTGCGGCTGGATTTCGACAAGCAGACCACCGGCTGGTGCGGCTATTACACCCTCCTCAACCAGATCGACGGCGCCTATTACGATTTGACCCCCTACAAGAACGTCTCCTTCTGGGTCCGGGGGGAGAAGGGAGGGGAAACCTTTGAGATCGGGATGGCGGATAAATCCTGGCTGACGATCGGCGATTCCGTCAAGGCCGGCATGGTGGACAGATACCTTCCTCAGGGGGTGACAACCCAGTGGCAAGAAGTAGTGATACCGCTGTCCGATTTTGGTAAGCTAGATTGGACGCAGATGGGCTCCTTCGTGATTAATTTCCCGAAGCCCGGTAGAGGTGCCGTTTTTATCGACAACCTTCGGTTGAACCGAAAGTCGCAGGAAGACCTGCTGAACGAATGGGGAGAATGAGGATGAAAGCGGATAAGAAAGAATGGGTGGCTGTTCTCACTGTCTTTTTCATGACCATGTCGGCTGTTCCGGCTTTTGCGGCGCTGCTGATCGATGATTTTGAGACTTCAGGCAACAAGATTGGCGGCCGATCCAACACCTACGTTCAGGAGCCCTCCCGGGCCCTGGCGCTGCGGGTCAAGGAGCAGGCCTATTCCGGCAGCGGCTCCCTGATGATCAAATACGACAAGAAAGCCAAGGGAGGGCCGTACGACTCCGGCGGCTGGTGCGGTTATTACACCCTGCTGAAGACCAGCTCGAAGTATTTCGACGCCACCCCCTACCAGGTCATCACATTCTGGGTGAAAGGGGAGACCGGCAGCGAGAATTTCGTGATCGGCGTCTCGGACCGCCATTGGGATGAAGTTGGCGATTCGGTGAAATCGGAGGCGATCGGCAGTTATCTGCCGGCGGGAAAACTCACCACGGAGTGGCAGAAGGCCACCATCCCGTTGAGCGTTTTTCTGGTCGATCTGAAGGAGCTCGCATCGCTGGCGGTCTGTTTTGAGGGGTCCGTTCTGCCAGGCGGCGCGGGTCGGGGAACGGTCTACGTGGACGATTTGCAGTTTGAGTAAGGAGTGGAATGCGATGAAAAAGATGAGGATAATCGTCGTTCTGTTGAGCGGCGTGCTGATCGCCGGATTCGCCGCGGACACCGCCGCCGCCACCCTGGTGGTGGATGATTTTGAGGGTTCCGAGGTCAAAAACAAGCTGGACAACCGGTGCAACGTTTTCATCAAAGCGCCCTCCAAGGCGATGGTCGGTCGCCGGGAGGAAAACATTGAGGGAAAGAGCACGCATGTTCTGATGCTTCGATATGAAAAGCAGAACCAGGGAGGGCCATACGACTCCGGCGGCTGGTGCGGTTATTACACCCTGCTGAAGTCGCCGGGCGCTTTGGTCGCCCCGACGGAGGATAACCCCAACCCGGCGCCGATCGAGGAGCAGTATCTGGATGGCTCCGATTTCAAGGCGATCACCTTCTGGGTGCGGGGGGAGAATGGGGATGAAAACTTCGTGGTGGGGCTCTCCGACAGGCATTGGGACCGGGTGGGGGATTCGGTCAAGTCGGAGGAGATCGGCAAGTACCTGCCCGCCGGCAAATTGACGAAGCAGTGGCAGAAGGCCACGATCCCCTTGGATGAGTATTTCATTGACCATTCGCAGCTGGCGTCGATTTCCATTGTTTTTGAGGGAGACCTCTTTTCAGACGCGGGACACGCGGGAACAATCTATCTGGATGAAATCGCCCTGGAGTAACAGGTCCGCCGGAGTGTCCGCACAAAGGCTCCTCGCAGCGATGGGGGTAGTGTCTTGTTTCTTTACCGCAGCCCCCACGGCGGCGGAAGCGGTTCTGTCGAGGGCGTATGAGTCTCGGGCGATGTGGGTCTGGGACGCCGGTCTTCTGGTTAAGCCGGATTCGCGCAGCAGACTGCTCGAGTTCTGCCGCCGGCACGGGATTGACATCCTTTATGTGTCCGCCTACAACCTGAAAGCCCCGATGGACAAGGTCTACCGGGATTTCAACCGGCAGGCCCACTCGGCCGGCTTGAGGGTGCACGCCCTGGCGGGGGATCCCCGGTGGGGAATGACCCGCTACCACGCAGTTCCCATGCAATGGGTGGAATCGATCCGGCAGCTCAACGCCGCCGCCAGCCCCTCCGAGCGGTTCGACGGGATCCACACGGACATCGAGGTCTACCTGCTCTCCAAATCCTGGAACGAGCGTCCCGCCGAACTGCTAGGCGGGTTTCTCGATCTCCACGCCAGGATCGCCGACGCGCTTCAGGCGGATTCCGCCCCCCTTCACTTCGGCGTCGACATCCCCTTCTGGTTCGACGACGACTCCAATTACCGGATCCTGTGGCGGGGGCAGATCAAGCCGGCTTCCTATCATGTGATCGACACGGCCGATTCCGTGACGGTCCTGGCTTACCGGAATTTCGCGGAAGGGCCGGACGGGACGATTTTCCTGGTCCAAAAAGAGATTGATTACGCGGAGCAGATCGGAAAGACCGTGATGGTCGGACAGGAAACCCAGGACGGTCTTTTCCCGGCGTACGTCACTTTCGGCGGGCAGACCTGCTCCGATTTCATGCGGGAGCTCGTCAAGGTCCGAACCGCTTTGGGTTCGAAGAAAAGTTTCGGGGGATTCGCCATTCATCACTACGAAAGCTACAGGAAACTGTGCAAAGACTGATTCTTTCCCTGTCTCTCGCCTTCTGCCTGGCGCCGGCGGCTTACGCGGATGTGGTCTACTACAAGTCGGGGGAGTCCCTCAAGGGCCTTGTTGTGGAGGAACACCATGACCGGGTGATTGTCAGCACCGAGGCGGGGGAATGGACGATCTTAAAGCGCGATATGCAGGAGATCTTCTACGATGATCCGGAGCGCAACTACCTCTTCATGGGCAACCAGGCGTTGGAGGAAGGGAACTTTGGTCTCGCCAGGATGTTTTACCGGCGCGCTTTGCAGATCAAGCCTGAATTCAGGGAGGCGCAAGACGCCCTCAACCGCTTGGCCGACATGAAGAACAAGGCGGAGCTGATGCAGCCGGTCGGCGATCCCACAGAGGCACTGCTTCAACAGTGGGGGTTGACGCTGGAGATCAACAAGAACCTGCCGGAGGTCAAAGGGGTCAGGAAAGATTCGCTGGCGGACCGCTCCGGCATCGAGCCGGGGGATTTCATCGTCAGCTCCTGGGGGTACTCCCTGGCTTTCATGGGGGCGGAGCAGGTTGCCGGAATACTTCTGGGGCCTGCCGCCACCTCCGTGCAGATCACCATCCAGCGCCGGGTTGTCTTTCCCCGGAAATCGCTGTGGGGATGGCCGGGGATCACTCTCGACATGGAGCCGCAGGGATTGACGGTCAAACAGATCAAGCCTGACGGACCGGCCGCCGCATCGGGGCTGCGCCTGCTGGATCGGATTCTGGAGCTTAACAGCTTATCGACCCGGTATATGCCGCTGGGGGAAGCCAGGAAAATCCTCAACGGCACGAAAACCGAGGCCGTCTTTCTGATTCACCGCGATCTTCTGGTCAAAAGAGAGTGAAGTCAACCAGTGCCGTTATTCTTATTCAAGGAGGAATTGGACAATGAGCGGTAAATTCCGACGGGCGCAGTTTATCACCGACGTATCGCTCCAGCTGCGGTACATGGTTGTTACCTTCCTGCTTCTGCTCGTCTTCTTCGGGATATCGATCGGCATCGTCTACAACACGGGATGGGTCTACCTGGTGGAGCGCCTTTCCCAGGTTTACCCCCAGGGCCGTCTGGTGGAAATCCTGCGCTTGATCTACCTGCGCCTTTCCATCGGGTTTCTGCTGATTCTGCCTGTGGCCGTGCTCATCACGCTGCTTCTGTCCCATACGATCGCCGGTCCACTCGTCCGGATCAAGCGGTACCTGCGCCTGATGGCGAAGGGGGAATTCGATCTGGCCCCCCTGGTCTTGCGTCCCTATGACGAACTCAAGGATGTGGCCCAACTGATCAACGAGGTGACGGCGCAGTTGGGTCCCCGGTTCCGGGAAAGGAAGAAACTGATCGAGTCCCTCCAGCAGACGGTCCAGGAGCTGCGCGCCGATCTTTCCCGCCTTCCGTCGGCGGGTCAGGAAGTCCACCGGAAGGTCAGTTTCCTGGCCGACACGCTGAAAGTCCTCGAGTAAAAGGGGACAGGTGAAAGGCAAGCCCCTTTTTCTGCTTGCGTCCGTTCTTATCGCCGGTCAATTGACGCCTGCTGCCTCATACGCGCGCGAGGAAGCGAAAGATACCGATGAGGACGGCCGGCCGGACCAGTGGCAGATCTTCGATGACCAGCAGATGGTCCGGATCGAGCGGGACAGGGATGGCGACGGCAAGCGGGAGATCACCGTTTTCCTGAAGGAGGGGAAATCGGAGCGGGCCGAAGTGGACCGGAACAAGGACGGCCGGCCGGACATGTTCCGCTATTACCAGAACGGGCAGCCGGAAAAGGAGTCCCACGATCTGAATTTCGACGGGAGGCCGGACACCTGGGTTTTCCACAAAGCCGGGGTCAAGGACTTGATGATCCGCGACAAGAATTTCGACGACGCACCGGACGCCTGGTTCTACTACGGAGAATCCGGCATGAAAGTCGTCGGCTTCAAGCAGGACACCGATTTTGACGGCGCGGTGGACCGGGAAACGGGCTCTATCCCGCAGGAAGAAACCAGGAAACCCTGGTTCTAAAGACCGCCTGAATTTCGCTGAACCTCTTGACGAAACGGTTGTTCCTGTGATATAAGGGAGGTTCACCCCGCAGTCTTGCATGCGTTAACAATCGACAAAAAGGAGGAGTTTTTCTAAGCCATGGAAGTCATTATTAAGGAAACGTATGAGGAAGTTTCCAAGTTTGCGGCGGAGCTGATAGCCGACGTTATTCGCCGCAAGCCCCGTGCCATCCTGGGGTTAGCAACCGGATCCACCCCGTTGGGGACTTACAAGGAGCTTATTCGCCTGCACAAAGAGGAAGGACTCGATTTTTCCAGAACGGTCACCTTCAACCTCGATGAGTACGTCGGTTTGACCCATGATCACCCCCAGAGCTACCATTATTTCATGTGGGAGAACCTCTTCAAGCACGTCAACATCAACTCGAAGAATGTCCATATTCCGGATGGGACGGCCAAGGATATTCCCGGTTTCTGCCGCTGGTATGAGGAGCAGATCGTCAAGGCCGGCGGCTTGGATATCCAGCTTCTGGGGATCGGTTCGAACGGGCACATTGCTTTCAACGAGCCGGGTTCCTCCCTGGGCTCCAGGACCCGCGTCAAGACGCTGGATGAGAAGACCCGCCAGGACAACGCCCGGTTCTTCCGGAACATGAACGAGGTTCCGAAGTACGCCATCACCATGGGCATCGGCACGATCATGGATGCCCGGCAGCTGATCCTTCTGGCCAACGGTGCCGGCAAGGCGGACGCCATCCAGAAGACGGTGGAAGGGCCGATTACGGCCATGGTTCCGGCCACCATCGTTCAACTGCATCCGAAGGCGACCATCTGTATCGACAAGGCAGCGGGCGCGAAGCTGACCAAGGAATACCCGGCTGAACCCCGCGTTCTCGTCCTGTCCTAGACCCCGAAAAGGACGGATCTATAAACGGTTAAAAAAGTGGGCTGCGGGAGGAGGACACTTCCGCGGCCCACTCCACTTTCTAGAGCAGGCTGTGAAACCGGCTCTTAGACTCATGGAGGAATGATGAATCCCCCGAAGTTCGATCTCTTGAAAGCGTTGGAAGCCGCTTGTTCGAAATCGGAGGCCGTCATAGCGGCTGAAAAGGCACGGAACCTGTTCGCCCTGTTGTTCGCCGCGCCCGCTAAAAGGCAGAAGGCCGGCTACCAGCCGCTGACGGCCGCCCAGCTGAAAGTGCTCCAATCCCAGGGGAACACCGCGGAGGATTGGAAGCAGGTGTGGGTCGGCAAGGGTTTTGACCCGAAGAGGGTCAACCGCTGCCATTTCGCGGGTCCTGTGCTGCTGTCCTCCTGTTCCGGAACCGTTTCCGTGGAGGGAGCTGTCCTGCCGACCGGCCTTTCGCACGCCACCCTCTCTCACTGCGTAGTTGGAGAGAACGTTTTCATCCGGAACGTCCGCCTGCTGAACAGGACCGTTCTGAATGAGAGGGCGGTGCTCTTTGATGTGGGCGTGGTGACGATTGACGGCACGGAAAGTTTCGCCAACGGATCGGAGATCCTCATCGCCATCGAAACCGGCGGCCGGGAAGTCCCTCTGTTCGCGGAACTGACCATTGATGGGGCGTGGGTTTTGACCCGCTCCCGGGGGGACAAGAAGCTGATCGAAGGCGTCGCCAAGGGGATTGAGAAGTACCTGAAGCAAGTGTCCGCCCCCTGCAACGTGATCGGCCCCTCCGCGACGATCCTCCACACCCCGAAAGTGGTGGGGGTCCTTCTGGGTGAGGCTGCTCACATCGACGCGGCGCAGCTGGTGGCCCACGCGACCGTTTTGAGCAACGTCGAGGAGGCGACCGAGATATCGCACGGGGCGATCGTCAAGAACAGCGTGCTGCAATGGGGCTGCGAGGTGACCAGCGAGGCGATCGTCGATACCTCCCTTCTGGTCGAGCACTCCCACGTCGAGCGGCATGGCAAGGTGACCCATTCCATCCTCGGTCCCAATACCGGTGTGGCGGAGGGGGAGGTTACCAGCGCCCTGTTAGGTCCTTTCGTCGGCTTCCATCATCAGGCCCTGTTGATCGCCGCTTTGTGGCCCGAAGGGAAGGGGAACGTCGGCTACGGCGCCAACGTCGGTTCGAACCACACCGCCAAGGCTCCCGACCAGGAGATTTGGCCGGGCGAGGGGACCTTCTTCGGCCTGGGGGTCAACATCAAATTCCCGACCGACCTGACGCAGTCCCCCTACACGATCATCGCCAGCGGCGCCACCCTGCTTCCCCAGAAGGTGGAGTTCCCTTTTTCACTGATCAACACCCCCGCCGCCGCTTACGCCGGCGTTTCCCCCGCTTACATGGAGATCATGCCGGGATGGGTCCTGTCTGACAACATCTACATGGTTCGGCGCAACGAAGGCAAGTACCAGAAGCGGAATAAAGCCAAGCGCTCCACCTTTGATTTCGAAGTCTTCCGGCCCGATATCGTCGACATGATGGTGGATGCCCGCCAGCGCCTTTTGGTCAAAGAGGTGAAGGATTACTACACCTCCAAGGAGATCAAGGGGCTGGGCAAAAACGTCTGTCTGGAGGGGGCCCGGAAGAAGGGGATCGAGGCGTACACCTTCTACATCCGGTATTACGCGCTGCTGGGCTTCAAGAGGGAACTGGAGGCGGTCATCTCCAAGAATTCCTCCAATCCCAAGGAGACGGCGAAAAAACTACTGGCATCGACAACTGGTTCTCCCCGATGGGAGCATGAAAGGGGACTCCTCTCCAAGGAGTTTCCGGGCGCCGAGCCGGCGCAGCTGCTGGAAGAGCTGGTTCGGATGCAGGAGAGGATCGCCGCCGACGTGCAGAGCTCCAAGGAGAAGGATGACAAGCGCGGGGCCGAGGTGATCGAGGATTACCCGCAGGCCCATAAACCGGCTTCGCAGGACTCCTTCATCAAGGAGACCTGGGCGGTGACCGAAAAACTCAAACAGGATGTCCAGCGGCTTCTGGCTGCGGTCGGAAAGACGGCTTCCGCCGGAAAAGGAGAATTCGCCAAGCACGGAGCGACATCCGCGTAGCGGCGTAGTAAAATAGAGTGCATGGCGGCGCTTACCGGACAGCCCCAACGGCGGCAAGGGATATTTCTCTTTGCCGCTGTTTTTCTTTTATGCGCCGCGCCGGTTCCTCCCTGTTGGGCGGCCAGCGTCAAACAGAAAGGGGAACTGGTGCCGGTCAAGAAGGAGATAGGGGAGTCGAAACATCTTTCCGTGATCATCGGCGACGCCGGCCCCCTTCTGGATCAGCCCTATTTCTTTCCTCTGGCGGTGTGGGCCGGGATCGACACCGTCTGGATAAGGGGCGGTTCTTTTCTGGGTTTAGAAAAGGGGCAGAAACAGGCGATCCTGGACCGGGCTTCCAGAAGCGGCCTGCAGACCGTCGGCTTCATTGATGGAGACCCCGCTTGGCTGCGGGAGAATTCGGCGGCCGTGCGACACTATGAGGATCTGCTGGAGGATCTGGCCGGTCTGGATTGGAAGGACCTGCGGGTGGCTTTCGGGATCCACTTGGAGCTCTCCGATTCAACGGGCCGCAGCCGGCCGCCGGGCTGGGACGGGGATTTCGGCCCTTATATGGAATTGATCGAGGGCGTCGTGATGCCCAAACTGACCGATTTCGCCCAGGCGCACCGCCATCCCGGCGGCGGATCGATCGTCGAGTCGCCGTTTCTCACCCGGTTTGAGCCCTGGTGGTACAAGAACGGCCATGTGATGGAGGACGGCACCGTCGTGCGGGGGTTCAGACCGGTTCCGCTGACGCAAATCGCCGCCATGACCTACCAGAACACCGCCGATGATGTGGAAATCGCCTCCCGGCCCGTCCGGGAACGGGCGGCCCAGGAGCAGAGCGCTTTCCAGATCGGCGTGACCGCCGTCACCGCGACCCGCCCCGGTTCCGCCAGTTTTATAGGGAAGGAGGAGATGATCGGTCGGGTTTTCGTGAAGGTCCATCAGAAATTCGCTTCCACTGACCGGGCCAGATTTTCCGGATTTTTCATGCAGACGGACAATCCGGATGAGGGCTACCGGCTCTTGTCGATTCTGGTTCATCGAAAACCGATGCTGCCGGTCCAGCCGCGTGGCAGGCCAAGCAGGGCGGTGACCGATTGAAGATGGCGCACCTCCGCCCAGCGCGGCGCCTTGCTCTGTCCTCGGCCGCGCACAAAACCGTGCCGCGCGGCCTGCGGATGTGCTGCGCCGGCTGCCCCGTCGGAGGATGGCAGTCGCCGATTTTGAGGGGTGTTTTTATCCTCGGGTTACTGGGAGGGATTATTGCGGCGATGGTCTGCGGCCCCGTCGCCGCGGGAGAGGAGCGGGAAACGAACAAGCCGGCAATGGTCGTCAAGGAGAGCCGGGGAATCCGGTTCGTGCTTCCCGCCGACTGGCCGCTTGAAGAGAAGGACGGCGTCGTGGGTCCTATTCCGGTGGAAGACTACGTGGGCCGGAAATTTTCCGCCGCCGAACGCCGGATCACGGACCTCGAGAAGCGGCTGGAGTTCCTTGAGAAACGGCTGAAGGCCGCCGAGGATGAGCTGCGAGCCAGGCACCACGTCGAACAGAATCAAAATCAAGCTGGGCCATGAAGCCGCCGGTCCTCTTTTTCATCGGTTTGTTCATGCTAGGAGTCCAGCCGCCTGCCTGCGGGTCGGAGTCCACCGCGTCTGAACTGAACAACCGGGCCATCGCCGAGGCGCGCGACGGCCGGCTGGAACAGGCGGTTTCTTTTCTGCGCGAAGCTTTTTCCATCGCGCCGGACGACGAACAGATACGCCGCAACCTCTCCTTCGCCTTGAGCGACCTCGCCATGCACAAAGCAGGCGGCGAGAAGGTCTCCGAATCGTTCGATCTTCTCCAGGAGGCGGTCGGTTTATACGACCGGAATGGGCTGGCCTGGGTCCGTCTGGGGGATTTGTACTATCTGCAGAGGAACGACTTTGCAAACGCCATCCGGGCATGGGAAAAGGCGCACGGGCTCGTTCCTGAACCGCAGTGGGAGGTGGTTTCCAAACGGATCAGTCAGGCGCAGCGGGACCAGGCGGTGGAGCGGCGGTTTCTCATCGAGTCCACCGATCATTTTCAGGTTCGGTTTCCCGAGGACGCGCAGCGGCTGAAGGCCCAGCATGTCGGGGCGGTCCTGGAGAGGGAATACCGGTACCTGGCGCAGGAATTGGGCCAGATCGGGGGGCAGGTGACGGTGATCCTTTACCGGGTGGGGCAATTTGAAAAGGTCAACGCCCAGTTCGACTATGCGATCGGTTTCTATGACGGAAGGATCCGGATCCGCCTGGAGGATGTCCAGACCCCCTGGGAGGCCGCCATCCTTTCCCATGAATTGGCCCACGCTTTTCTTCATAAATTGTACGGCTCCCGCTTGCCGGTGTGGATCCACGAAGGATATGCGCAGTGGAAGGAGCCGGCGCGTCCTCTTTCAGAGAGGGAGCAGGAGATCGCCGATAAAATCCACCGAAAGGTTCTCTGGGTCCCCTTGAAATGGCTGGACGCCCATTTCGAGCAGCCATCCGATGCGGCCGACATGGAACGGGCCTACGCGCAGGCGAGGATCGTCGTCTCTTATCTCATCGAGAAGCACGGGATCGAGCGTTTCAAGGAATTTTTGAAGCGGCTTTCCATCGGGGAAGCGGTGCCGGACGCTTTTGAAGCCGGTTTTCCGGCCGAAAAGTGGTCCCGCGTAGAGCAGGGGATCTTGGAACGTTAGTTGAGGCGGCTCTTCAAGTTACATTTGTTTTCTCTTGACAGCCGTGCGTGGCGATATTATGCTGAGTGAAACTCGACGAGAGAGCAATACCACCGCTGGGTGACTGGCTCCCCGACATCCAGGAACCGGCGAAAGGGTATGGGCACAGGATCAGAGACTAAAAACTCCGGGCAGTCAAGCCAGCTCTCTGCAGGGAGTTTCTCGCCTCGATGAGCTACTTTCAGGTTCTGGGACTCGATCGGGAACCTTTTTCCACCAGTCCCGATCCGCTCTTTTTCTACCAGTCCCAGCGGCACCGGGCGACACTGGCCAACCTGGTCATTGAATTCCGCCTCAAGCGGGGTTTGAGCGTCGTCATAGGGGATGTGGGGGTGGGCAAAACCACCTTGGGCCGGAAGTTGATTCAGATGTTGAGCGAAAGGGAGGGCTTCATCTTCCACATGATGCTGGATCCCACCTTCCCGTCGGAGGAGCAGTTTTATCAAGCCCTCATCCGCTCCTTCGGCATTGAGACGGCGGCCGTCCGTCCCACCCTTTTGGATTACAGGGAAGGGCTGGAACGGTTTCTTTTCCGCAAAGGGGTGGAGGAGCACAAAACGGTCGTCCTGATCATTGATGAGGCCCATAAGCTGAATCCTCTTTCCCTGGAGGCGCTGCGGGTTCTGCTCAACTATGAGACCAACGAGACAAAACTTCTCCAGCTGGTCTTGCTGGGCCAAATGGAGTTGCTGCCCCTCTTAAAGAGCATGCCCAACGTGGTCGACAGGATCAGCATGAAATCAATGCTGACCCCGCTCACCTTCGAAGAGACCCGCGAGATGGTGGAATTCCGGCTGTATGAGGCCGGGTACCATTTCCCTTCCCCCCTCTTTTTGGATGAAGCGATCCACGCCATTTATCGGGCCTCCTCCGGCTATCCGAGGAAAATTGCCATGCTCTGCCACAGGGCCCTTCGGGGGTTGGTGATGTATAACCGGTCCGTGGTGGACCGGGAATTGGTGGATAACGTCCTTCAGGAGGATATTGAAGCGGGATGGTCGCCGACAGAAGCACTGCAGAAGAGCGTTTGCTGAAGCTGATCGAAGACCCGTCCGGCATCCGGTCGGCCGCTCTCTCCTTTTCCAGTTCCAAGGAGGGATGGCTGGGGATCTTTGCCCGGTTCGGGAGAAGAGGGTCCTCTTTCAGGAGACGGCGGTCCGAGGATGAATTCCTGGAGCGGATCCGCTTGAGCAGCCGTCTGTTATGGATCGTTCTGCTGGCTCTGGGCGTTTATGTCGTCAGGGACGTTATGGCTCCCTATGAAACCGGGAAGAAGGCGCCTCTGAACGAAACGATCGACATCCGCGCGCCGGGCGGGCAGACGTCGGAAAAGCCGGAGGATTACATGCGGCCGGTCTCCGTTTACATCGGTTCCGCGGACGTTCGTACGCCGTTTGAGACGACGGTAAAGAAAATCCCCGACGTCCGCGCAACCGCGTCGCCGCAGGTCGAGAATCTGGCGGATGGATTGACCGTGGTGGGCATAGACCGGTCGGGGACTCCCCGCGCCCTCATCGAGGACGCGAAGGGGGGCAGGACCTATTTTGTGGGAGTCGGAGAGGAGGTCAATGGGATGATGGTCAAAGAGGTGACGGCACACGGTGTTGTCCTGGAGCGCGATGGCAAAGAGATCCGTCTGTCGTATTGAAAAAACAGCGAAGGCCGGAGTCGCCGCCTTTTCCTTTTTACTCGCGTCCCTCGCCGCGCACCCTTCTCCGGCTCTCGCTCAAGAGGAGAGTCAGCAATTCGCCGCCGTGACGCCTGAAGCGGCGGCCATACCTTCCCGGGGCATGGAGGAGCCGGTTTCCCTTGATTTCAAATCCACCGATGTCGTGGACGCTCTGAAATATCTGGCCCTGAAAGGTGGGTTCAACCTGGCGACGACCAAGACGGTGACCGGCCGGGTCACCCTTTCTTTGACGGACGTGCCGATCCGGGATGTGTTTGAGCTGATTCTGCGCAGCAACGGGTTGGCTTACATGAGGCAGGGGAACATCTACCACGTGATGTCCGAGGAGGAGTACAAGGTCCTCAACGGAAAGAAATACTCGGACTTGAGGCAGGTTCAGACGTTCCGACTGAAATACGCCGCGCCGGAGGCGGCTTTCAACATGCTGGACGCGCTGAAGAGCGAAATCGGCCGCCTGCTCGTCGATGAGGATTCCGCCACGGTGGTCATCATGGACACGCCGGCCGCTCTTCAGCGGATCGAGAGCGCGTTGGAGACCCTTGAGAAGCAGGCGACGATCCGTGTTTTCGATCTTCGGTACGCTAACGCCAAGCAGATAGAGGAGCGGTTGAAGGACCATCTGGAGCTCCGGAAGCTCGGGTTCGTCAAGGCGGACGAACGCAGCAACCAGCTGATCGTCAAAACACTGCCTGACCGGATGAAGGATGTGGAGAGGATGATCGCCCTGCTGGATCGGAAGACGCGGGAGGTTCTGATCGACGCCAAGATCATCCAGGTGAACCTCACGGACAATCTGGACAGCGGCATCGACTGGGACGCCGTTTTCAGGAACATCAAGTTCCATGGGGTCGACAAAGTGGCGGACTTCCGCCAGACCTCCACCACCACGGCCGCCTCCGTCGCCCAGGTTCCGCTGGGCAACAAATGGGGGAAGCTGGCGTTGGGCCTCCTGAATAACGACGGCTACGAGCTGCTACGCTATCTGGAAACCCTGGGGCAGACAAAGCTGGTGGCGACCCCGAGGGTGCTCGTGGTGCACAACCAGGAGGCCAAGATCCTCGTGGGGACGAGGGAGGCCTACGTGACCACGACCACCACCACCGGACAGTCCACGAGCACGACCGCCGAGCAGGTGCAGTTCATCGATGTGGGGACCCAGCTTTCCGTCACGCCGTCGATCAATTCCGACGGATACATCACCATGAAAATCAAGCCGGAGGTCAGCAGCGTGGTTAGGACCCTTACGACTCCCATTGGCAACCAGATCCCGATCGTCAGCACCTCCACCGCGGAGACGCTTGTGATGGTCAAGGATGGTACGACGGTTGTTCTGGGGGGATTGGCCCAGGACACGAAAAAATACGAGAACGACCAGGTCCCGCTTTTCGGCCGCATTCCGCTATTCGGAGAGTTCTTCCGCCAGAGGGACAGGGACAATTCTCGCCAGGAGCTCGTCGTTTTCATCACGCCCCACATCGTCAGCGGGGATGAGTTCGTTTCCGGGGACGAGAAGACCGGGGCTTTCAAGTCCTTCCGGGATTATAATCCGATCAGGGAGGATGATCCCCGCCTCGAAGAGCTGGAGGAAAAACCGCGGGAAGAAGAGCCGTCACCGCCCAGATTCCGGCTCCGGAAAAGCATGAGGGAACGGTCCTGAATTGACGACAGAGATACCCACTCCCCCGCCGCAGCCGGCGTCCTTTTCGCCCAGAAGCGCTCCCGCGCCGTTCAGCTGGAAGAGAAGGATCATTTACCTGACCGGGACGCTGGTGTGGATCAGCGTGGTCTTCGTCTTGTTTTATCTCAACGGTGATCTCTCCACCCAGCTGGCCCAGACCAAAGAGCGCAAGAGGATCCTCTCGGAGCAGTACGCTTCTCTGGGCCACCAATGGGAGCTGCTCCAGCAGGATTACAACAGCTTGAGTCGGAAATACGCGGATCTGGAGAAAGAGCATGCCCGGCTGCAGCGGGAACAGGCGGTGTGGGACCAGGCAAAACAGGTTTTGATCGAGGAGCGGGACAGTCTGGCGTCGCAGTTGAGAGGGCTGCAGGGGGACCGCCAGCTTCTGGCGGGGGAAAGACAGCGCCTGAATGCCGTGATCAAGCGGCTGACTCGCGAAAACAGACTCTTGTTGGGACAGAGGGAACCGCTGGAGAGCCAGATGGCCTCCCTGAAGGAGATGAACGAGAAGCTGACGGCCCAGCGGGATGCGGTCCAGCGCCAGCTGACTCTCGCACAGAAAGGGGCGAAGGAGCAGCAGCTGAAGAAGGAACTGCTTGAGCGGGAAAAAGAGCTAGCGGAAAATGAAAGGGAACTGAAGGCGGCCGAGAAAGCGCTGCGCGAGGTCTCGGACAAAGAGGAGAAAGGCAGAGCGCAGCTGCAGAAGTTGATGGACCGGCTCAAGAAGCTCGAAAAAGATTATATCGCCCTCGTCGCCGAGAGCGAAGAGCTGGAGAGGAGGGCAAACAGGGTCCCCTCGGAAGTGACGAAGCTGGCCCGCCAGCATGAGCGGCTGGTGAAGGAAACGGCCGACATGCATTACAACCTGGGCGTTTTGCTGACGGAGCAGAAACAGTACGGCAAGTCGCTGAAAGAATTCAAGAAGGTCGTTGAGATCAGGCCCGATGACGCCGATGCTTATTACAACATCGGCGTCATTTATGCCGAGTATATTCCGGATACCGAAAAAGCGGTCCAGTTTTTTCGGAAGTACCTTCAGTTGAAGCCTCACGCGCAGGACGCTTCCTGGGTGAGAAAATACATCGCGTCATGGGAAACTTTGGAGACAGAAAAGAAACTGGTAGAATGATCGGGACAGATCGGAGAGAGAAGATGACGAATAGAAAGTCCTTCGTGTGGTTGGCCGGTTTTCTCGCGGTTTTTCTGTGGGCTTCGGATGGCTGGAGCGCCAAGAAACCCGCGCCGACGACGGCGAAGCCGCAGAAAACCCCGGAAGAGCTGGCCCTGGAAGCGGAGAAGAAGGCCCGCGAAGCCCTGAACGGCACCCAGTGGGAAATTCAACTGGCCCCCATGAGCGACAAAAAGGAAAAGGCCGTTGCGGACATCCTCCGTTTCGAAAAGGGAAAAATCAGCTCCGAATGGTTCGGGAAGAAGGGATACGAACCGACCAATTTCAGCATTTCGATCAAGGGCGGGGTGCCCGTCTGGGAGACGATGCAGAGCGCTTCGGAGGGGGGAGACGTGGTTTTCTGGCAGGGACAGCTCTTTGGAGAAACCATGAGCGGCATCTTGAGTCAGCATGATGCCAGCGGCACAGTGACCGACTGGTCCTTCTCCGGGCGGCTCAAGCCGGCTGCCCCCCCTGAACCGCCTCCGGCCACGGAAACGCCGGCGCAGCCGCCTGCCGAGGAGACGTCTGTCTCGCAGCAGGCGCAGCCGACATCCCCGCCGGCCGCTCAACCGGAGAAGCCGGCCGCAACAACCAAGAAAACGAAGAAAAAATAAGAGCCCCTTTCACAACCTCGCGTGGCCGCGCTGGGCTCAAATGCGAGCAGCGCGAGGAGCGAGGAGGAGACGTATCATGGAACCAAGATACGGCGACGACGAGCGACGAAGCGATGCGATGCATTTCAACCCAGCCCTTCGGGTTGCGGCGGCAGGCGGCCATCTCCGGCGTCACTCCTCCTCGACGTGCTCCAGGGAGTACGCCTTCGTCGTCGTTCCTTGGATCTGGCCGCCTGGCGCACGCAACCCGGCTCACGCCAGGTTGTGAAAGGGGCTCTAATCCTTGCCTGAAGAAAAACAGAGGGGACAGGAAGGGTCCATGACCAAGCCCCGGGGGCTGTGGGGTAAGTACCTTTTGATCGCCATCGCCGCCGTCCTGCTCACCAGCGTCGCCTGGAAAATAATTTCCCGTTCGGAAGCGGTAAAGAGCCGTCTTCAAGACCGTCAGGCCTTGGCCTCTCAAATGCGGCAGGTCAAAGGAATCCGCGAGGAGCTGGCCAAGGTCCAGGAGCGCCGGGACCATCTCGAAAAGGAGCTGGAAGAGACGAAGCAGGAGTTGGCGGGCCAGCGGCAGGAGCTGGCCCGTGTGAAAAGCGACCTGGAACGGACGCGCTTGGAGCTTTCCAGCATGGATGTTCGGCCGGGCGCGGTCAATCTGGATCCGGTCCAGTTGGGCAAAAAGAGCCCCGAAGAATTGATCCGAATGTTGCAGGAACGGACCGCCCGGCTTCAGGCGATCCAGAGCGGTATGGATGGGATCGAGAGGTTCCAAAAGGGGCTGCAGGCGGAATTGAAAGCGGAACGCCAGGCCCTGAATGAGAAGAATCGCCAGTTGGCCAGGGTGGAGCTTTCTTTGCAGGAGGCGCAGAACGAAATAACCGGCCTGAAAGAGCGAGTAGCCTCCTTGGATGTCGAGAATCGCCGTTTGGAGTCGGAGAAAAAGAGCTTGGAGAGAGCTGTCCAGCAGGCCCGGCGGCAGGCGGAGCCGGTCGTCCGGCAGAAGGAGAAACTGCAGGACCGGCTCGATTTCCTGGAAGCCAAAATGGAGAAACTGGAGGAGGAGCGCAACCACTTTGAACGAAGCGCCAAGAGCGCGCGATCCGGGATGAATAAGCTGGAGCGCCAGATGGCGGATCTCAAGACGGAGTCCCAGCAGCGGTTGGAGCATCTCCAGCGGGAGCTTCAGGAGGCGGTGAACGCCAAAGAACAGCTGGCTCGGGAGCTTCAGCAGCGCCAGGATGAGTATGCTCGGATGAAGAATGAGCTGGCGGCCGCCAACAACCGGATAGCCGATCTCGTGCTTGCCCTCGATTTGTCGGAACAACTAAACGCCCAGCGTGCCAGGAGAGAACAATGAAAGTCAGCTTCAAGCTTTTTATTTTTACCGTCGTTTTCAGCATGGCGGTGTGCGGGCCTGTTCCCTTTTCAAGGGCGCAGGAGGAGATTATCGACCAGGCCAGAGAGGGACTGAATCCCCAGCCCGGGGTGTGGGTCGTCGTGAGCCAGACGGCGCTGTCCCGCTATCCGGCCGCGCAGAGGGCGGCGAATCTCTTTCCCCGGATTCTGATCGATGACGGCTCCCTCACCTCCGCGCTGATCCAGCTTGCCGAGCAGCCGTCGGTCAGCCGGGTCCACTATTACGGCCCCGACGAAGAGGTGAATTACGCCAGAAGATGGGCCATCCCCTTGCTGGGGATTGCCGAGGATAAGTTCGAGGGACACCCGTTGGCGGGGGATTTCCCGGTTCTTCTGGACCAGATTTTCCAGAATCTTTCCGGGGAGAAGGTTTTCCTGGATTTTTACCGCCTCGCCGCTGCTTTGGGTGATTCCGCTGCGGAACCGCCGGCGCGGGAGCCGGCTGTCCGGTCCGAGTCGGCTCCCGCGCCGGCGTCGGATATGGAGCTTCTGCTCGGACAGAAGGAGGAAGAGATCCGGCGGCTTCGCCGTTCGCAGGAGGAGCTGAAGGAACAGCTGATTTCCCTGAACCGACAGATGGATTTGTCGAGGGCAGCGGGAGCGCAGACCGAACAGACGGCCCAGCCGCTGCGCCTTGAGATCGCTCGTTTGAACCAGGAGCTGGACGCCTCCCGGAAGATGGCTGCGGCCGCCCAGCGGGAACAGGGTGATCTCCTGAAGGCCAAATCCGATCATGATGCCGCGCTACAGGACCTTCAGAGGAGGATCGGGTCTCTCACGGGTGAGCTGGAAGCCGTCCGGAAATCAGAGCTGGATCTGAAGGAGCGGTTGGCATCGGCGGAATCGGAGAAACAGCGGTTGTCGGTCGCCCTGGAAGGATCGCGCGCGGAAAAGGAATCGTTCGCCAAGCGGGATCAGGAGTATGAAAAACTTCGGAAAGAGCACGCTGCGGTTCAGAAAGAGCTGCAGGAGAAGGCGAATCAGATAAGGCAGGCGGTTTCATCCCAGGAATTGCTGACAAAGCAGGTTGCTTCGCTCCAAAAGCAGTTGAAGGAAAAGGAGGACCGGATTGGTCTGCTTGAGCGGGAATTAAAGGATCTGGAAGGGGGTTCCGCGACGCTGGATCAGACGGTCGCCCGGTTGAGGGAGGAGTCAAAATCCTTTTCCGAGACCCTGCGCGCCGCCCGGGATGAGCTGTGGAGAGAGCAGAAGCAGAACAAGGATCTTCAGCAGAGGATAGGCGGTCTGGAGACGAAACTGGCAGCCGCTGAAGAAGCGGGAAGAATCAGGGAGGAGGAGTTGAAGCGGCTCCAGTCCCTTTCCATGGAGTTGACGAGGGAGGGGGAGAAGCAACGGGCGGAGTTGGCGGCTCTTCAGAGGCAGGTTGAAAGGTTGGATGCGGGTAAAGCCAGCTTGGAAAAAGAGCTGGAGAGCGCGCGAGCGGGTCTGAAAGAGACCCAGTCGACTTTGAGAGAGAAGGAAATTGCGTTTGCGGAACTTCAGAAATCCAAGCGCGAGACGCAGGGTGAGCTTGAAAAGGAGCTGGAGGTGGTTCGCCGGAAGGAGAGGGAGCTTTCGCAGCAACTGGCGGAAAGCCGCCAGCGGGAGTCCACGCTGCGCGGCCGCTTGGAGGAGGTCGAGCAAGAGCTGGCCGACTTGCAGAAAGAGTGGCAGGAGAAGGAAGCCCTTTTGGCGGGTGTGCAGGGAGAGCTGAAGAAGGCCAGTGAAAGGATCGCCTCTTTGGAAAAAGAGGCAATGCGGTTCAGGGAGACATCGCAGGTTCTAGGCAAGCAGCTCGGTTCCGCGCAGGAATCCCTTCGCAGCAGTGAAAAGAGGAACCGGGATCTCACCACTTCCATCGATCAGCTCGAAAGGCGGGCGGCTGTTTTGACGGAGGATCTGAAAATGCGGGAGGCCGAACTGGCCAAACAGAGGCAGTTCAACGACGATCTTCGGGCGGAGCGGGCAGAGCAGCAGCTTGTTCTGGCCGATCTGAAAAAGGAGGTGTTGGGGCTCCAGGATAGAAAGGCGGCGCTGGAGAAGGAGCTGGAAGCGGCTTCGACACAGGCCTCCCGTTTGGAGGAGCGGCTTCAGAAGACCGACAAAGAACTTCAAGAGGCCAGGCAAGCCAAGGAAGCGTCCGAAGCCCGTTTGGAAGCCACTGTGCGAGAGGAACAGGAAAAGGTCAGGGCTCTTTCCGCCGAGTTGGAAAACCTGCGCCGGGAGTATGCCGATTTGAAGAGGACGCGGCAGCAGATGGAGGCGGAGCTGGCTTCGGCGCGCAAGGAGTTATCGGCTCTTGCCGCCTCTTCGAATGCGCTGGAGGAACAGGGGAGAATCGACCAGAAAGAGATCCGGGCGAAGTCAGAAGAGATCCGCCGTCTGTCCCAGTCGGACCAGGAGGGGAAGAAGGCGGTCGAGCAGCTTCGGAAAGAGCTCGCCCAGCGTGAAGCCGATCTTGCCCAGATGAGGAAAACGCTCGGGCTGTCGGAAGAATCGGTGCTGAAGCTGAAACAGGAGGTGGAAAACGCCGGCAGGACCGCGGAACGCCTGTCGAAAGAGCTCGCCGCCGCCAACCAGCAGTTGCAGACGGAGCGGGAAGAGCGCCGCAAGCAGAAGGAGGCGACGGCGGTTCTCGAGAATGATCTGGCCTTGATGGCGCAGGAGCGCTCCCTTCAGGCCAAGGAGCTGGATCGGCTCCAGAAGCTGGCTGGTGAGCTGGGCAAGGCCAGGGAAGAGCAGCATGATCTCATCGTCGGCCTGAAGGAGCAGATTCAGCGCGTCCAGGAAGAGCGTGGTTCCCTGGTCCGCCGTTTGGAGGAAGCGTCCAAGAAGGAGGCCAAGCTACAGCAGCAGCTTCAGGAGACGCAGGGGGATCTTTCCAGATCTTTGGATGATTTCCGGAACATGAAATCCCGGTTGGAGGATGAGGCGACCCAGGCAGCCAGGAAGATCGCCCAGTTGGAGAACTCCCTAAAAGGGGCGCAGAAGGAGAAGAGCCAGCTGGACAGCCGGATCAAGGAGATTGTCCAGGAGCTTTCCCAGGCGAAGAAGGAGGGAGCGGTGCTGACGGAGTCGCTGCAGGCAAAAAGCGCCCAGCTTGAGGCGGGGCGCAGCGCCCTTGCCCAGATGGAAAAACAGCTGGCGCAAGAGCGGGACAACAACGTCCGCCTGAACCAGCGGGAGGCCGAACTCCAGAAAACGTTGGATGAGTTAAAGGGGACCCTTCAATCGAGAGAAGAAGCGATCCGGGCCGCGCAGAAGGAGATAGAAGCCCTATCCGAGGAAAGAGGCACGCTGCTTCAGAGAGCGGATTTTCTGGAGAAACAGGTGAAGGCGCAGCAGGAGGCGGCCGATAAGATCCAAGCCCAGATGGTGGAAGCGCAGAAGGGGTTGGCAGCGGCCCAGATGAAGATCCAGGCGCAGCAGGAGGAGGCCGCGTATCGAAGCACCGCGCTTGACCAGGCCCAGCAGCAACTGGCGCAGTTGAAGAGCGAGCGTTTGAAGCTGTCGGAGGCTCTTTCCCATGTTCGGCAGCTGAATACCGAATTGAGCCAGAGCCGGGAGAGGCAGGAGGTCCGGTTGGAGGCCTCGCAGGCCCATGTGTCCGATTTGCAGGAGAGGATTCAGCATTTGGAAGAGCTGCAGCAGACCCTTCAGCGGGAGGCGACGGATCTTTCGAAATTCTCGACGGATGCCCAGCAGAAGATAGCCGGTCAGCAGGAAGAGATCCGGCGCCTGGAGAGGCAGCAGGCCGCGCTGGTAACGGAAAATGACCGCCTCAAGCAGACACTTGAAGCGAAAGAGGAGGAACTCCGGCGGCTGACCTCCTCTCTGGCCGACCTGAAATCCGCATCTTCGCAGGTGAAGTCCGATTACACCAGCACGCAGCAGACTTTGGCCGATATCCAGGAACAGTTGAGGATCAGCCAGAGGGTCCAATCCGAACAGCTCAATGAACTCCGTGGGCTCCGGGAAGAGGCCGGTCGTCTTCGGGACCAGATCGGTCTGCTGGAGCAGGAGAGGGACACCCTCAAGCTGACGCTGGGAGAACGGGATGAGCAGCTGGACAGGATGCAGTCCGAAAGGACGGCGCTCCGGAAGGAGTTGGCCGACGCCCAGTCCGAGACCCAGAGGTACCGGATCCAGGCCCAGGGGAGAGAGGACCAGTTCCTGACCGAGGAGCGTTCCATCCGGCTGGAATTGGATCGGCTCCAGAAAGATCTTCAGACAGCGCAGGCCGCCTACCAGCAGAGTCTGCAGGAAAGGGACACCGTGAAAAGCGGTTACGAAGACCGGATCAGGACCCTAACGGAACAGCTGGATGAAAAGGAGCGGGATTTGAAGCGATTGCGCGAGGAGTTAAGGCGTCCGATCGAACAGGAACCGCCGTCGGCCCCCATCCCCTCCATCAGTCGGCCGTCGGCTGGCACGGAAACGGCTGCGCTCCAGCCGCAGGAACCGCCACCCGCCCTCGCCGAGGGACCGGTTTCTCCGGTCAAGGTCTATCGCGTGGAGGATAAACTCGGATTCCTGGTTCTCTCCGTCGAGAATGTTGAGTGGGCGAAGGCCGGGTCGGCGATGCGCTTGAGCGCCGGAGGCAAAGAGGTGGTGGAGGTCGAGCTGGGCGACATCGATCAGAGTGGTTTGGCGATGGCCTATATCACCAGGAAAATGGAGAACCGCCTTTCGATCCGCCAGGGGGATTTCCTTTCAGCCAGGCCGGTTCCTCTTTCCGTTTCTTCCGCCGCCGGCCAGACCGAATCCCAGTAGTTTTTATTCGTACGGAATGCCGGTGAAGTTGACCTTCTGCTGGTCCGAGTCGGTCAGGGTGATCGGACGGCTGATTGGATCGAAGTGCAGTCCCGCGAGACTCTGGCCTTCGGATGAAAATTCATAGTTCGGCGTGTAGCTGACTCTGACTGAATAGGTGCCCGGGGCAGCGCCGCTGATCAGGTAGAAACCATCCTTGTCCGTTGTCGCTGTTTTGCTGACCTGTCCGGATCGCTCCAAACTCAAGACCGCCCCCTCGACCGGCTCTCCTGAACCGCTCCTGTGAACGAATCCTGAAATCGAAAGGGATGTTTCCTGGAGGACGATCGCCACCTCTTCCTTGTCGGAAAGCCGGCCTTGCGTTTCCTCAACTGAAAATGTCACCAGATACCGGCCTGCCTGGTCGAGCCGCGTCTTCCAGGAGAAGGTTGCTGTCCCGTCCCGGTCGCCGATGAAAGAGGCCCCTTCGGGCAGCGGTGCGGCGGAAAAGGCGAGCGCGTCACCATCCGGGTCTTCGGCCCGGACCTCGAACTCGAGGAGCGTCCCTTCGACGGCGATCTGTGACCCGATCTTTTCCAGCTCCGGCGGCCTGTTCGTGTCTCGGACGACGACGTCGAATTCGGCGGCGGCGCACAGAGGTTCCGGATCGCAGACGATGACCCGGACCTTAGGATAGTCGGTTTCCGGCTCATCGGTGGAAGCGGTGTCGAAACCGGGCGTCCCGCTGAAAGTCAGGGTTTTCGGGTCGAATTTCAGCCAGGGAGGAAGCCGCCGCGCCGAATAGGTGAGCGGATCTTTGTCCGGGTCCAGAGCGGAGCCGATGGTGAAGATAAGGGGTTCCCCTTCGTAAACCTCACGCCGGGGCAGGGGAGAGATCTCCGGCGCTCGGTTGACATGGAAGACGCGCAGGGTCACGATCTGCGGTTCGCTGCACAGTGGCTGGGGGTCGCACGCCCGGAAAGTCATTTGGGCCGTCCACTCCGGTTCCACCATCGACGCCAGGCTGAAAGGGGCCGTTCCCAGGAGCTCTCCCTTTTTTTCATCGAAGCTCATCCAGGGCAGAAGTCCCTGTGCTTTGAAAGTGACCGGGTCCCGGGGACCCTCCGGGTCGTAGGCGGAGAGGGAAAGGGAGAAGGTTTCCCCTTCGTTGGCCTCCAGGACGGCGGGCAGGGGATTCAGCAGGGGGGGATTGTTGGGGTTGGAGACCTTGATCCGGACGCTCTGGGAGACGGCTTCATTGCCGGCTCGGTCCACGGCGGATGCTTTCAGGATATGGGTGGTGTTCGGAAAGGAAGCGGGGTCCCATCTGATCGCGTAGGGGTCGGCGGAGACCGACCCCACCATGACATTCCCGATGAAGAAGCGAACCTCGGACACCCCAAAGTTGTCGGAGGCGTCCGCCCGAAGCTCCATCTTTCCGGCGATCACGCTTTTGTCCTCCGGGGAGAGGATCCGGATCTCCGGAGGGGTGTTGTCAACGACGACGCCGACCGGTTCGGAGGAGCCGCTCCACCGCCCGTCGGAGGTCTGGAGACGGGCCGTCAGCGTGTGCGGTCCGTCCGCTTCCAGCCGCGTGTCCCAGGAAACGTCGTAGGGAGCTTTGTCCGAGGAGTCCAGGAAAGAGTTGTCACGCGACACCATGACCTGCCCGATTGCTTCGGAGGAGTCCGTCCGAATCCGGATGGAAACGGTCCCTCTGATGAACTGTCCTTCGGCCGGCTTGTCGATCTGGACCGGCCCGCTTCGAGGGTCCGTCTGTTCTTGAGAGAGGAGGGGATAGGGGCAGATCGCGAGCGCCAACGTTCCCCACAGCGCGATTCCCAGGATGGCGCACCTCGCAGCCGATAATCGACGCAATTCATTCCTCCACTGACTTCGTAGTCGAAGTATACTATGGAGGGATCGTACATGACAATCAATGACCCTGGGATCTCTGACTAAAAAAGTCGACCCGTTCCTCCTTGCTGTCACGGCCGCCGCTTTTCTCGTCTGGTCGGCTCTTCTATTCCTTCGCTTCTGGACCTTCGAATTTTTCGATTGGGATCTGGCCCTCTCGGCCCAAATGCTGTGGAACTTAAGCCACGGCAATCCGGTCAGCTCCATCATGCAGGTTCACATCCTCGGAAACCACGCGAACCTGCTGGTTTACCTCCTCGCCCCTCTTTACAGGGTTGCCGGTTCCCCCGTTTTTCTGCTTCTACTGAAGGTTTTTTTCTGCACGGCCGCGGCCATCCCGCTCTACGCGATCGTCAGGCCGATCTGCGGCCCCCTGCTGGCGCGCTGTTTTGCCGTCGCCTTCCTCCTCTATCCGCCGCTGACCCACACGATTGCTTTTGAGTTCGATTTCGAGTCGCTGGCGCCGCTGCTGCTCATGACGCTTTGTCTGGCCTTCATCGAGAACCGCCGCCTCCTCTTCACGGCGGCCGCCGCGGCGTCCATTCTGCTGAAGGAGAGTTTGCCTCTGGTCGTCCTGATGTTCGCTCTCGCGGGATTCTTTTCCAGGAAAGAAAAGGGATGGTGGGCGGTTGTGGGGGCGGCGGCCGCGGCTTATTTTGTCGCAGCCGTCTTCTGGATCATTCCATCCCACCGGGGTGAGATCTCCGCCTATTGGACCCTCTACGATCACCTGGGGGATTCGCCCGGGGCGGTGGTCAAGAATTTCTTCTTCCATCCGGGCCCGGCGCTCCATTTCTTCTTCTCAAAAAGCAACGCCTGGTGGCTGCTGCTCCTGTCGGCGCCAGTCGGGTTTCTGAACCTCCTCGGCGTGGATAAGATGCTGATGGCGGCGCCGGTTTTCCTCCTGAACATGTTTTCGAAGAGGTTTCCCGAACAGCAGATCTTTTACCATTACGCGGCGACCCCCTCTTCCTTCGTTTTCCTGGGGGCCGCCTACGGCGCCGGCCGCCTTCTGAAGCTCTTTCCGGGATTCAGGCCGCTTCCCCTGCTGTTGGGCCTCGCGCTGATCGGCTCATCCATTTTTTCACAGTGGATGTGGGGTCCCTGGGGGGTCACGACGCCGGAGCAGTTTTCCTTTCCCGTGAAGCTTTTTCGGGATGACATGGACTGGAAGCGGGCCGAATTGATCCGGAAAATCCCGACCGATGCCGGAGTGATCGCCTCTTTCCACTTCCTCGCCCCCTTGTCTTCCAGAGAGCATCTGTATGGGTTTCACAACGTCTACATGAACCGCAACCGAATGGCCGATGAGCGAAAGGAATACGTCATGCCGGAGCAGGCCGAATACCTGCTGATCGATGTCAACGACCCGCAGATGATCAGCAAGCTCCTCCAGATGCCGAAGCTGGCAAACAACCTCTACATTTTCTACCATCGGCACCCGTGGCGGCTCATCGAAGCGGTTGAGGGGCTTGTCTTTTTAAAGAGGGGCGAACCCTCCCCGATCCATCTCTTCGAAATAAGCCAGGAGAAGATCCAGTTGCGCAGGGAATCTTACTGGCAGTTTGAAGGGGGGATGCGTCTTCTTAAGCCCGAACAGCAGGAAGTGGGCTCGGCACAGCCGGGTCAGGCGATACCACTTTCCCTTGTTTGGCAGACGGTTTTTGAGGGACAGACGATGTATGCCGTTCAGCTGACGTGGTTCAATGCGGAGGGCAAACCGGTCAAGGAGACGATCCACCCGATCGGATACCGGTTTTACCCCACCTCGCTCTGGGAGCCGGGGTATCTGTTCCGGGAACACCTGTGGCTGCTTGTCCCGAAGAGGATTCCGGCGGGCACTTACACCGTCATGGTCCGCCTTCTGGATGAGTTGAACCGGCGCGTCGTTCCTCACGCGGAGAGGGAAGGACTCTTTCCCAGCCCTCTGGATATTCCTTTCGGAAAAATTTCGATCAAGGAGGCGGCATGATCGCGGCGTTTCTAGATAGTCTGCGGGTCAGGCAGTGGCTGAAAAACGTCGTCATTATGGCTCCCCTCATTTTCTCCGCGAAGATGACCGATCCGGCCCTGATCGCCGACGCCCTCTTCGCAGTCGGCATTTTTTGTATGGCCTCCAGCGGCGTCTACTTGATGAACGACCTCTTAGACAGGCGGGTGGACCGGTTCCACCCCATGAAAAGGAACAGGCCGATTGCCGCCGAAAAGATTCCTCTCCGGCAGGTCTGGGTTCTTTCGGCCGCGCTGATGGCGGCCGCCGAGGCGCTGGCCTACCGGCAGGATCCCCGTCTGGGAGGGGTCCTTCTGGTTTATCTTGCCATGAACGCCGCCTACTCCGCCGTCCTCAAGAAGCAGGTTATTCTCGACGCCATGACCATTTCCGGAGGGTTTGTCGTAAGGGTCTGGGCCGGGGCCGTCGCGGTGAACGTGATCCCTTCCCACTGGCTGCAGTTGAGCATGTTTTTCCTGGGGCTTTTTCTTGGTTTGTCGAAGCGCCGTCAGGAATTGGCCGTCCTGCATTCCTCCGCCCTGCGCCACCGAAAAGTTCTGTCCGATTACAGCCCGGCTTTCATCGATCAGCTGACCGCCATCCTGACCGCCTCCGCCATCCTCTGCTACGCCCTCTACTGCGTCTCCCCGGAGGTGACCTCCAGAGTGGGCCAGTTCGGCTTCATCTACACGGTTCCTTTTGTGGTTTACGGGATTTTCCGGTACCTTTACTTGATGCACATCCAGAAGAAAGCGCTGGATCCGACCGACGCCGTTTTATCGGATCCGCCGCTGCTCCTGGCCCTTCTTTTATGGATCGGATCGGTCATCCTGACCCTGTATCGTTGAGAGTTGGATGCCGACTCTAAGGGAGGTCGTCGCCTGTTCTGGTCCGTGGCGCATCAAGGGATTGAAGCTCCTCGACTGGTGCGTTGGGCGGATTCTCCTGTTTCCCGGCCGCTTCCGGCGCCCGGCGGAGAAGCCGGTGCCGGAGGAGGTGAACCGGGTCTTGATCATCCGGCCGGGGGGGCTGGGGGACGCGGTTCTTCTGGTGCCGATGATCCGACAGCTCAAGGAGACCTTTCCACAAGCGACCATCGATGTGCTGGCGGAAGGAAGAAACGCAGGAGTTTTCAAGATGGCGCCGGACTCGGCGATCCGCCGCGTTTACTGCTATGATACGGCTCCCTGGAGGTGGTGGGGGATCCTGAAAGCCGACAGATACGATCTCGTGTTCGACACCGAGCAATGGCACCTGCTCAACGCCTTTATCGCCGCCTCTTTGAACGCCCCGTGCCGGATCGGTTTTGACACGAATCCCCTGCGCCGCCATTGCTACACGAAGATGGTCGCGTACCGGCACGATGAGTTCGAAGGGATCTCTTTCCTGAACATGCTGCGGGCCGTCACCGGGCGGATGCACCGGTGGGATTGGAGCAGGCCGTTTCTGGCTCTCCCCCGGGAAGAGGCCGATTGGGCGCGCCGGCTTCTGGAGGGCAGGAATGCCGCGGCGGTCGCTTTGGGAGGGTCGATCCGGGAGCGCCGGCTGGAAGAGGGAAAGCTCCTCCGGCTGGTTTCCCTTCTGCTTGAGAGGGGATTTTCGGTCTGCCTGATAGGGAGCAAGCAGGAAGCTCCTCTGGCGGAACGGATTGAGGGATCGTGCCAAGGAACGTCCTTGATCAACATGGCGGGGAAAACAAGCATTCTCCAGACAGCCGCCCTTTTGAGGGCTTCCACGGTTTTTATCGGCGCCGACTCCGGGCTGATGCATCTGGCTTACGGCCTCGGGACGCCGGTGGTCGCCCTCTTCGGCTCCGGGATCGAGGAGAAATGGGCTCCCCCGGGCGGCCTGGTCCGGGTCCTGAACCGGCATCTGCCCTGCAGTCCCTGCACCCGGTTCGGCTATACCCCCGCCTGTCCGATCCATGTCCGGTGCCTTCAGGAGATTCCAGCGCAGGAGATTGCTGCTGCGGCGTCGGATCTCCTGCTCCCCCGGAGGGAGGGGTGACGTCCGGTTGCCTGATCTGCGGTCGACCCGGTTCAAAACCCGGCCGGAGGATCGACGGTGTGCCGGATATCGCGGGTCCGGAAACCTTTTCGATCGAAGAGTGGGACTGCTGTTCGGTGATGAAGACGGTCCCTGTGCCGGACGACTTGAGCAGGTATTACCAGGCGGACGTCGGCATCCTGATGAAGTCGGCCCCCGGCAGGATCCATTCCGTCCTCAAAAACATCCTGCTTTCCATGGAACTCAACAGGATCCTTCGCCGGATCGAGCCGGGGATGTTCGTCGACATAGGATGCGGGACGGGGGATTTCTCGCGCCTCATCTGGTCCAGGGGATTTCCCGTGTTGGCTGTTGATTCGCAGCCGGAACGGCCCCTGCTGCTGAAGGAGAGACAGGATGTTCCTTACGCCCGCATCGATTATGACCGCTGCCGGATTGAAAATCCAGGCATTCGGGGCTGCGCGACGGCAATCATCCGGCATGTTCTGGAGCACGTCAAAGAGCCGGCCATGCTGCTGAACAATCTGAGGGAATCGGGTGTTTCCTCCTTTTATGTCGTGGTGCCGAACACCGGCTGTTTCGAACGCCGGCTCTTCGGCAGGTACTGGAACCTGTGGGATCCTCCCCGGCACCTGTGGCATTTCAACAGCCGGTCGCTGTTCGCCCTGTTCGACCGGCTCGGGATCCGGATCGTCGACAGGGGGACCGACACGATCCCCAATTGGGTGCCGAGCTTTTACCGGTTTCTGCGGCTCCGGCGGTTCCCGGCCCGATTTTACGAGCTTTTCAACCCGAAGGGGATGATAAGCAGTTTGTCGACCCCGCTGAATTTTCTGACGCCTTGCAACGTCCTGTGGGTTTTGGGGAAGGCTGCTTGATGGGGAGAAAACCGGTTTTCAACGCGGTTGTCCTGCTGGGATACGCGCTGATTGGCTTGGCCGTCTATGCCAACTCCCTGCAAAGCCCTTTTATCTGGGACGACCCGTACCTGGTTGTCAACAACCACCTGATCCGGGATCTGCGGTACCTGCCGGAAATCTTCAGCCGGCACCTCTATGACAGCACGGCGGGGGTGAGCAACTTTTACCGGCCCCTGCAGACCCTTTTCCTTCTGTTCGATTTTTCCATCTGGAAGCTGAACCCGTTGGGCTACCACCTCACCTCCCTGGTGTTCCATATCCTGTGCGCCTTTTTCTCCTTCCTGCTCTTCGATCTCCTTTTCGGGAGGCGGTGGGTCGCCGTTGGAACCGGTCTGCTTTTCCTGGTTCACCCGATCAACAGCACCGTGGTCGACTACATCTCCTCCAGGGCCGATTCCCAGGCGGCCTTTTTCTCGCTCCTTTCCCTGTGGCTCTTCTTCAAGGCATGGGGGTACGAAGCGAGCAGGGTTGGGGCGGAGGCAAAGAAGGGGAAGCCCGGAAAACCAGGGAAAACAGGGAGACCGGCTTGCGCGCCGTTGAATCCTTTGCTCTATCTCCTGTCCCTCGCTTCTTTCCTGTGCGCTCTGCTGTCCAAGGAGATGGCTGTGGCCTTTCCCCTGCTTCTGCTGGCGGCTGTGCTGGTTTTTCGGAAGGATCAGGCCTGGAAAACGATTCCGTTCGTGCTCCTCCTGGGCCTTTACGCGGCGCTCCGGTTGACCGTCCTGAATTTCCCGACGCCGTCCGAGCAGGCGGCCCCTCCCCTGACGGTACGCCTGCTGACGACGGCAGAGGCCTTCGTCCGCCTCATCGGATCCCTCTTCGTGCCGGTCCGGATTCACATAGAGAAGAGCATCCCGTTTTCAGCCGGGTTTTGGGAGTTCCGAACATGGGGTTCGATAGCGGCCCTGCTGGCTATCGGCTTTTTCATGGCCTGGGTTTACAAACGGTCCAAAGGGTGTTTTTTCGGCTTGAGCTGGTTTTTCATCGCTCTCCTGCCGATGGCCAACATCGTGCCGATCAACACAACGATTGCGGATCACTGGCTCTACCTGCCCTCCATCGGTTTTTTTGCCTCGATTTTAGGAGGGATCGCCGATGGGACGGAGTTATTGAAGCCGGAACTGAAAGGGAGCGTTCGCAGGGGAGGGTTTCTTGTATCCGTTGCCGTCCTCGTTCTTTTTTCGGCGCTGACCATCCGGCAGAACCGGATCTGGAGGGACCCTGTCGGCTTTTTCGAGCTGGCGATCCGCTATTCTCCCGGTTCTTTCCGGGCGCACAACGAGCTGGGGGTTCTCTCTCTCGATCGGGGGGAGGTCGACAGGGCGGTGCGGGAGTTCCAGGAAGCGGTCCGGATCAACCCAGCATTCGATCAGGCCCACGACAACCTGGGGATCGCCTACGACCTGAAAGGGGATTATCCAAGGGCCATTGTCCAGTACCAGAAAGCCCTTCAGCTCAATCCGCATAACCCGAAGACCTACAACAACCTGGGCAACGCCTGTCTGAAATCAGGCCAGTTTGAACAGGCCATCAGGAGCTACGAGAAGGCCCTCCAGCTGAACCCCGGCTACAAGGCGGTCTACAACAACCTCGGGGCGGTTTATTTCAAGAGGGGTGAATTCGGGAAGGCGCAGGAGATGTGGGAAAAAGCGCTCCAGATCGACCCGGACTTTGAGATGGCGGCTTCGAATCTCAAGATGCTCAAGGCGAGGGAATCCGCTGGCCCTTAACCGGCAGGATCGGAGGCGGGAGAGGGCTGCGCCGCTTCCTGGAAGAGCTGCAGGAGCCGTTCCTTCAAGCGCCGGTATGTGTCCGAATCGAAGAAATCAGGAATCGCCCTCTCGTCTTCCACGTATTCCGTCTTCCCGGTTCTTTTGCGCAGGACCAGCAGTTTTTGAGCGGTGTAGTGGTAGCGTGGGCTCGTCGTCAGCGCGATGTCGACCTGCAGCACGTAATGCTGGGAGATGCCGCTTGGAAAACAGGCCGATTCGGCCACATCCAGGAATTCAATGGTAACCGGTGACCGGACCAGGGGTTCGATCTCTTGATTCACATAGGGGGATACCTATTTCCATGCAAAATCCTGCCGCAGGAGAAAGCAGATGACAAACTAAGGTTTAAAATGCACCTTTTGCAAGAATATAATTCTTTGGCATGGAAGGGGTTGTAATAATCTGCCGCCTGGGTTGACAGGGGCTTGAAAAATCAGGTACCTTTTCCTTTAGAAGCACCACAGCACTGAAAAAGGCAAACCCGCCGAAAGGCGGGGGCGCAAAACTACGGGCCCGAGGATGGTTGGGCCGCCGGGTTGCCAGTGATGACGAAAACAGAAGAAGGGCACAATTGGGTGAAGCGCCTTGGCCGGCAGGCGGCCAAAGCGATCGATCGTGCGGTGGAAGCCGCTCTTTTTTTTGTTTTCGTGCTCAAGTGCCAGGCACTCCTGGGCAGGTGCTGGGCACCCGAGCGCCGGTGCCAGGCACCCGGGCCGCTCATCCGCTCCTACTCCCGCCAGCCGGTTTCCCTGTCCGAGGGGGGGATCCCCCATGCCTAGACCCCTGCGGATCCATATGGAAGGGGTTCTCTATTACGTGACCTGTCAGGCAGGGGCCCACGGCTTCCTCTTCAAGGATGAAGCCGATTTCCGGACCTTCCAGGAACTTCTGGATGGCTACCGCGGCCAGTACGACTTCAAGCTGTACGGCTATCTCCTGCTTCCGGACCAGATCCACCTTGTTCTGGAGGTGGCCCGCGGCACCACCGTCTCCGATCTGATGCATGCCTTGAATTCCCGCTACACCAAGCTGTTCCGCAAACGCCACGATTTCACCGGCCATCTCTTCAAGGGGAGGTACAAGGCGTCTGTGGTGGAGAAGAAAAGCTCCCTTTCCGCGCTGGTCGATTACATCCATGCTTTGCCTGTCCGAAAGGGGCTGGCCGAGAGGCCTTCCTCTTACCGGTTCAGCAGTCTGCCAAGCTATCTGGAGGAGGGCAAGGGGATTCTCTCCCATTTGGACCTCTCCGCTGAAGCCGGGGAGCTGCTGTATCACATGCAGTCCGCCCATTCCGGCATGACCTATGAAGATTACCTGGTTTCGATCCCGGAGCAGGAGTGGCTCCGCCGGGAAAAGCTTTTGAGCAGACCGGTGGTTGGCCCGGCCGCTTTCGTGGATTCCGTCCGGGAACAAGCGCAGGATCTTCCCTCTCCGGAGGCCGCGAAAGCGTCAACGCCCGGAGGACCGGTTGTCGCGTTGACCGCCCTTGAGAAAGATCTGGACAAGCGTTTTTCCCTCACGATGGCCAGCGTGGCGCTTGTGTTGACCGCCTGGATTTCGCTGAATACCGCCGGTCTGGTGAACGTCGGTCCCGGGGTGGGCCTTCCCGCACCGCAGCCGGCGCAAAAGACCGCCTCGGTCGGCGGCGGGGAGCCGCGCATCTCAAAGGGGCCGGCGATTGCTCGGCAGGAGATCGCCGTGTCATCGAATCCGGAAGTCCGCTCCGCCTCTTTCGTTTCTTCGCCGGAGCTGGCCGGCACCCGCTGGGAAATTCAGATGAAGCCGATGTACGCCTCCGGGAATCCGGAGCTGGAGATGGATACCCTGCGTTTTGACGGCAGAACCATGGTTTCTTCGCACCTTTCCGGCCGGGGGTTTGAAGGGTCCAATTACACCTCCGTGCTTCACGCGGACGGCACCCTGCGATGGGAGACGATGCAGGAAGGGCCCAAGGAGGAGGTTGTCTTCTGGAGAGGGGAGCTGCGGGGCGGCGAGATGAGAGGGATCTGCAGCCGGCACCCGAAAGAGGGGCCGCCGCAGGATTTCGTTTTCATCGGGGTCCAGCCGTCTGACAGCCCCCGGAGGACGCTCTGATGAGAATACCGACCGTCTTTCTGCTTGCTTTCGTTCTTCTGTCGGCCTTGTCCTGTCCGGTCGGCGCGCGAGCTGAATTCGCCGTAGAAGATGAGAAGACCGATCTGCGGGAGGTCATCGGCCAGCTGGTCCATGTTGGCAAGCGGTCGATCAGCGTCGAGTTTTCCAGGTCCAAGGGCCAGGCGGAGGAGATGCTGATTCCCATCACGAGTGAAACGAAGCTGAAATCCCCCCTGAAGTCTTTGGCCGAACTGCAGCGGGGAGACACCGTCGAGGTGAAGTACAAGCAGGCTTACCGGCTCGACCGGGAGGGGACCCGGATCGTCACGAAAACAGCCGCCGTTCAGATTGGTCTCGTCAAGCAGACGTTGAAAGGGGCCTACAGCTCCAGGGAGCAGACCGCGCCATGAAAGGGACCCTCTGGTTCAAGACGCTTGTCCACCTGCTGGTCCTGATGATGGCGGTGATTGGTGTCCCCCTGCCGATTCCACCTTCCGCCCCCCGGCCTCTGAAAGCGCTCCTGGAGGGGATTGACGCGCCGAAGGCGGCCGCCTTCCAGATCAAGAGGGTCCTGCGCGGGACCACCACGATGAGTACTTCCCAGGAAAACCTGGTCGTGAGCTTGTCGGGCCAGTTGGGAGGGGTCAATCTGGATCTCAACAAGACGTTCATCATCGCCACCGCTTCCTGCAACGATAATGACCGAAGAAGGCAGGACGTCATGGCTATGATCGATGACCCCACCGCTATCCAATTTGCGCGACAGGTGTCCTCGGTGGCGATAACCATCGATTGGATGGTGGTGGAGTTTGATTCCGGGGTCAATGTGATAACGGGGTTCAGCGTCTTTTCGGAGACAACCACCTCCAAGACGATCACCCTGCCATCCTCCGTCGTGCTGGACCGCTCCTTCCCGATCATCAGCTGGAAATCGCTGGCCAACAGCACAACCGGCGACGAGTTCAACCAATACGCGGCCCGCCTGACCGGGGCGGAGCCAACCACCCAGTCTCTGCTGATTGAGAGAGGCGAGGCCACTTCCACCTATAACAACGATATCTCTTACCAGGTGATCGAGTTCGACACCGATGTGGACATCCAGCAGGGGGTGACGCAGATCGCCAACGGTGCCACCCAAGCCTCGGTGAGCTTGACCAGCGGCGGCTACAACGCTGTGAAGGGGGACAAATCGATGCTTTTTGTCCAGAGGCGGCCGACCTCCTCCGCCGCCGGCCGCGAGAACCGGTACAGCGTCTATGCCACCATGACCGGCACAGGAAACACGGTGAATAATCTGACATTCACCCGGTACGGCACCACCAATGCGACAAACGTCGTTTGGCAGCTCCTGGAGTTCAAAAACGAGGTTTTTTCGCAAAAAGGGACGGGCTCCTTTACCGGGACGGCATCGACCATCAGTTTGGGGAACACCATTGATCTTAACCGTTCTTTCGCTTTTATCTCTACGGCGGGCAACACGAGTGACCAGAACGGCCTGGATGAGATCATGGTCAGAGGGCAGCTCTCCGGCGCGCAAAGCTTGGTATTGACTCGCGAAACTGCGGCGACGTCGACAGTTACCACCAGCTATTGGGTCGGGGAGTTCCCCCCGCTGAATATCACCGGCCCCAACGGGGACCTGGACGGAGACGGCATTTTCCAGGAGGTGGACGACGTTGAGATATGGGCGATCGACCAGCCGGGGGCTGGCACCCACATGATCACCTGGAACTGGGCTCACAATATCAAGGACGACAACATTCGGATTGAGCTCTCCACAGACGGCGGTTCGACCTTCCCCTACATGATTGTGGACACCACCGCGAACATTCAGGCCGACGCCGGGCAATACGCCTGGAACATCCCGGCCACCATGGGCAGCGGCAACGACAGCATCATCTCCAGCAACTGCAAGATCAAGATCTCAGACCCCAGCATCTCCACCAGTAGTCGGAACTTCGATGTCTCCAACGGCCCATTCGTGATCCTAGGGTCGGTCACGGTGACGGCCCCGAACGGCAGCGAGATTTGGAACGTCGGCACCACCCACGATATCGAGTGGAACCACACCGGCAACATCGGTACCGTCAAGATCGAGCTTTCCATCGACAGCGGCTCGAGCTGGTTGGGAACGGCCCTCTTCACCGGCGTCAGCGGCACGGCGGGCACCAAGAGCTGGACCATTGCGCCTGACTACACCGGCGAGACGATGAGGATCCGGGTCAAGCACGAAGGGTCCGGGTTGACGGTGGACACCGTCCAAGATGCATCGAATGGCGATTTTGAGATCCGTCCGACGATCACCATCACCTCGCCGGCTGTCACCGATGTGTGGGCCACGGGGAAGGCCTACAACATCGATTGGACGGTAGACGGGCAGGTTGGCAACGTCGACATCTATTACTCCCGGACCACCGGTGTTTCCTGGGTCGATCCGGCGATCGTCACCGATTATGACGCCGGCACAGCAGCCAACAGGACCTACGCCTGGCTGATCCCGGCCGGCACGACCCCCACCACGGCGGGGAAAATACGGATCTGGGAAACGGTCGACCATGACAACATGGACACCGGCCCCGACCTGGTGGGCCAGGATGAAACCTTTGAAATCGTTCCCTCCATCACCGTCACCTCCCCGGTGACCAACGATATCCGGCGGGTTGATACCGTTTATCCAATCACCTGGGTGGTGGACCCGGCCGCCGCCCTGGACCAGGTCAAGATTCTTTACAGCATAAACGGCGGCACCTGGACCGAGGTGCCTGGCGGCGCCAGCGTGGATGCCGACCAGGGCTCCTTGAGCTGGGATACGCCCCCTTCGGTGAGCAACAACGTGAAGGTTCGAGTGGAAGAGACCGGCGTCGGTTCCGATCCGGCCAACGTTTACGGGGAGTCCGGCATCTTCAAGATCAAGGGAGACATCGTGGTCGACGCTCCCATCGCCGGGGAGACATGGCTTGTCGGATCGACCAAGAGGATCAGCTGGACTGTCGCCGGCGTCACCCAGGCGACGTACGGCAACTTGAATATCGACCTCTCCAAGACCAACGGCGGCGCCGGCAACGATTACCCGATTTCCATCACCACGGGGCTGAACCCGGACACGGTGAGCTTCTTCGACTGGCCGGTTACAGATCAGACCTCGGAGACCTGCAAAATCAAAGTGTCCGATCCGGATGACAGTGACCCGTCTGCCGGCGGCGTGGCAGGGGTCTCCGGCTCCTTCAAGATTCAGAAACTGACCCTCACCTACCCTGCCACCGCCCCCTACCCGAACAACTGGAAGATGGGGACCACGGAGCAGATCACCTGGACCCGCGTCGGGGCCTCAATGGGGAACATCGACATCAAATACTCGACAGACGGCGGTTCGACCTACCTGGGAACGGTGCAGGACGGCGTGGCCTCTTCCCTGGGACAGTACGACTGGCTGATTCCGGGCAACGCGATATCGACCGAGCAGAACACGCAAATGAAAATCAAGCTCCGCTTAAGCGCCGATCCCTCGCAGGGGGTAGTCTCCACCGACCCTTTCACGATGGTTTCCCGACTGGTCATCCTTGTCCCGTCCGATGGGACGCAGGTCTGGTCGGCCGGCACGTCGCAGAATATCAGCTGGACCACCGACGGGCCGGTCTCCACGGTGAAACTCTATTACAGCACGGACGGCGGGAGCACCTACCCGGGCGTGATCGAAAGCACCGCCATCACCAACAGCAGCCCCTATCTCTGGACGATTCCGGCCGCGGCGATCGACACCGACGTCAAGGTTAAGATCCAGACAGGGACCGATGCCTATGCGGGCAACATCTTCGACGTGTCGGATAATATCTTCGAGGTGAAACCGGCCTTCAACACGATTACCTCCCCCGCGTTTGGTGAGATCTGGAACGTGGGAGACACCAGCAAATCGATCACCTGGACCACCACGGGTGCCATCACCAACGTCAAGATCGAGTACAAGACCTCTGCGGCCGGCTCTTACACCACGATCGTCAGCAATTTCGACAATTCCAGCGGCGGCAACACCTATCCCTGGAGCGCCGGGGTGGCGGATGAGAACAGCGACGACTGCTATATCCGGCTGACCGATGTGAACAAACCGGCGACCCAGTTGATCTCTTCCCAGTTCAAAATCCGACCTGTCATCACCGTGACGCAGCCGGCGGCGGGCGCGGACCTGACGGTTGGGAGCCAAAGTGCTGCGATCCGCTGGAGCAGGACCGGCACGAAAATCACCAACGTCGACCTCGCCTACAGCGTCAACGGGGGCACCTTCGTGACGATCGAAAGCGGCGTGGCCAACGCCTCCGGCACCACCTACACCTGGCCGGCCCCCTACGTGCCGGACCAGATCACCCAGAACGCCGTCGTCCGGGTCACGGACGCAACACCGGTCACCGGCAACCCGAACGTTTACGGGAATTCCGGGGTCTTCCACATCGTCGGCGGCATCGACTTGCAGTCCCCGGTCGGCGGGGAGTACTGGGGCGTAAGCCCGAAGAACCGGAACATCACCTACCAGACCACCGGTTCGATCACCTCGGTCAAGATCTACTACTCTTCCAACAGCGGTTCGACCTACAGTCTGGTGACGACAAAATCCCACGCGGTTCCCGGTACCTATTCCCATGTATGGACGGAGATGCCGGATGCGGTGACGCAGACGGCCAGGGTGAAGGTGACCGACGCGAACTCGGAGGGATACGCGCTGGTGATCCAGGATGCCTCGACCGACTTCCACCTGGTCGGCGTCTTCGATATCCTGCAGCCGGAAAACGGACACACGGTGACGGCGGAGAGCACCTACTCCATAAACTGGGATCCGGGAACGGCCACCGGCATCTCGAACGTGATCCTCCAGTATTCCACGGACGGCGGATCGACTTGGAGCTACGTCAACGGGACCAATCCCTACACGGTTCCGAACTCCGGATCTTATTACTGGAATCCAACGCCTGCTGTCATATCGAACCAGCTTAAGGTGAGGGTCTATGACCCGGCGTACAATCCGTCCACCGGGATCACGGTGAATACCGGAAGCGGCCTGGCGAAACTGGAGGGAGACCTGACCCTCACTTCGCCGACCCTCGGCACCGAATCGTGGGACGTCGGGTCCACCTACAACATCACCTGGACGAAGAAAGGAGATTTCGCGACCGCCGGGCACACCGTGAAGATCCAGTACGCGCCGGACGGCAGCTCCACCACTCCCACCTACACCACGATCGCCGGGGCGGAGGCGCTGGCGGCGGCCGACCTGTCTTTCCCCTGGTACATCTCGGAGGCGATCCAGACGAGCAACCAGGCGAAGATCAAGATTGTGGATAACCAGGACTCGACGGTCAATGATGATTCGGACGCCGTCTTCACCGTCAAGGGGCAGGTGGTTCTGACAGCCCCCAACGCGGATAACATCGAACTCCATGTGGGAGAGCCGTACTCGATCACCTGGACGAAATACGGAAACCTTTCCGGGCTCAACATCTTTTACTCGACGAACAGCGGCTCCACCTTCCCGAACCAGCTCAATGGATCTGCCGTTAACCCGGCCGATTTGAGTTTCCCCTGGCCGGGAGGGGTACCGGACCAGATCCTGGGCAAGGTGATGAAGGTGAAGATCGTGGATACCGGCAACCCCAACGTGAATGATGTTTCCGAATACAGTTTTGAGATATCCGGGAAACTGGCGCTGGGAGCCCCGACCGGATCGGAAGATTGGGAGGTGGGGACGGCGGGGAACATCAAATGGACGCCGACCGGGACCTGGAGCCAGGTGGAGCTGCTCTATTCGCTCAATGGGGGATCCGACTGGACGTCGATCGACACGGTGGCGGCCGGCGTCAGCGGGGTGGAGCAGACCTATAACAACTGGGCGCCGGCGCCGAATCACATCACCTCCCAGTTCAAGATCCGGGTCCGCGATCCCAACTATCCAAACACGGTGGTGGCGACATCCACCACGAACAACCGGATCCTGGGGCGGCTGCAGGTGAACATTCCCAGCGGGGCCGGCATCATTTGGAATGAGGGGGTGACGAAACAGATCACGTGGACCGGAACGGGGAATGTCGAGCCGGTGAACCTGTATTACTCGACGGACGGCGGGTCGAACTGGACGTTGATTGGTCAGGCGACGGTGGGGGGGCCGGCGGGCCAGAACATCGTCAACAGCGGCAACGGGCCGCAGAGCTACGACTGGGTGGTGGCGGATGTAAAGACGGAGACGGCCAAAATCAAGGTGGAGGACCCGGACTATCCGTCAGTGGTGTGGGACGCCTCGGACAACAACTTCGCGATCCGGCCGGTGGTGACGGTGGACCTGTACCCGAATCCGAACGCGGATTTGCCGGTGTCCTCGAGCGGCCACACGATTCGGATTACGACGACGAGTCCGTCGACGGTGACGAACGTGAAGCTGGA